>JANMST010000265.1:0-21793 GCA_031389635.1 Acidimicrobiia bacterium
CGGTGACAACATCGTCTCCACTTCGTATCTCTACGGGGGAACGTACAACCAGTTCAAGGTTGCCTTCCCTCGGATGGGCTTCGGAGTCTCGTTCATCGACGGCGACGACCCGGCCGACTTCGAGAAGGCGATCAACGACAAGACCAAGGCCCTCTACGTAGAGACCATCGGGAACCCCAAGTACAACATCCCCGACTTCGAGGCATTGGCCGAAGTGGCCCATCGTCACAACATCCCCCTGGTGGTGGACAACACGTTCGGAGCGGCCGGATATCTGGCTCGTCCGATTGACTTCGGCGCCGACATCATCGTCCATTCGGCCACAAAGTGGATCGGGGGCCACGGCAACTCGATCGGAGGTGTGGTAGTCGACGCCGGCAAGTTCGAGTGGCGCAGCGGCAAGTTTCCGATCTTCACCGAGCCGGCTCCCGGGTATCACGGGTTGGTCTTCACCGACGTATTCAATCCCGACGGTCCCTTCGGGAACATCGGCTTCGCCATCCGTGCGCGGGTGGAAGGGCTCCGTGACTTTGGAGCGGCATTGTCGCCGTTCAACTCGTTCCTGTTCCTCCAGGGTCTGGAGACGCTGTCGCTGCGAGTCCAGCGGCAGGTCGACAACGCCCTCGAGTTGGCTAAATGGCTCGAGCAGCATGCCCGGGTGACATGGGTGAGCTATCCCGGCCTGACATCCCATCCATATCACGCGGCCGCCAAGAAGTATCTGCGGAACGGGTTCGGGGGGGTGTTGTCCTTCGGGATCGCCGGCGGCTACGAGGCCGGCAAGCGGTTCATCGACAGCGCCAAGCTACTCAGCCACCTGGCCAATGTGGGCGATGCCAAGTCCCTTGTGATTCATCCCGCTTCGACCACCCACCAGCAGCTTTCGCCGGAGGAGCAGGCGACGACCGGCGTCACGGCCGACCTGGTTCGAATCTCGTTGGGCATCGAGCACATCGACGACATCAAAGAGGACATCGACCAGGCGCTGCTCGTAGTGTCCTGATGGCGACGAGCGGACCGGACCCCGCCGGGTTGGTCGAGACGAAATTCTTCGACCTTCCGGACGAATTGCTGCCATTCAAGATGCGCAGCGGTGAGACTTTGGAAGGGGTCCGGCTCGCTTACGAGATCTACGGCGAGATATCGCCCGAGAAGGACAACGTCGTCCTTCTGTTTCATGCCCTCACTGGCAGCCAGCACGCCGCCGGATTCAACCCCCAGGTGGAGGGGATTGAACGGTGGGTGGAGGAGAACCAGACCGGATGGTGGGAGGGATTCGTCGGGCCCGGTTTGGGGGTTGACACGGACCGACTGGCCGTGATCTGCGTCAACTATCTGGGCGGGTGTTATGGCACGACTGGCCCACCCTCGATCGACCCGGCAACCGGTCAACCCTATGGACCCGATTTTCCCCAGGTCCATCTGGCCGACATCGTCGAATCGCAGCTGGCGTTGCTTGATCGACTCGGAGTGCTCAGGCTGAAGGCCGTGGCAGGCGCCTCGGTGGGAGCCCTGCTCAGCCTGTCTTTGGCCGCCCGTTATCCCGATCGGGTCGAGAACGTGGTGATCCTCGCCGGTGGGTTCGGTGGAACCACCCTTCACCGGATGTCCAACTTCGAGCAGAAGCTGGCCATCTTCAATGACCCCAACTTCAACGGCGGACACTTTTACGACGGCACGTTTCCCGCGGCCGGGCTGGCGTTGGCGCGGATCATCAGCCACAAGGCCTTCGTGTCCGTCGACGCCATCCACGCCCGGGCCAGGAACGAGATCATCGACCACCCCTACGTAACGCATCCGGTCGAGTCCTACTTCTGGCATCAGGGTGAGAAGTTGGTGATCCGCTTCGATCCCAACAGTTACTTGCGCATCATCGATGCATGGACCAACTACGAGTTGCTCGATGACACCGGGGCCGCCACCCATGTTGAGGCTCTCTCGGTTTGTGCGCAGCAAAGCTGGCACGTGTTCACGATCGACACGGATGTCTGCTTCTACCCGGACGAGCAAGCCGCCTTGGTGGCGGCGCTCGAGGAGGCGGGAGTCGCGGTGGAATGGATCAAGGTGTCGTCACCCAAAGGCCACGACGCGTTCTTGACGGAGCCGCATCTCTTTAGGGACGCGTTGCGAAAGGCTTTGGCCTAAAGAACGTGGTGCGTTCTGCGTGGTGCGTGGTGCGCTCAGGAACGCGCCTGATATGGGTTTGCACGCCGAGCCATCTAGGCCTACCGGATCTTTGAACGCACCGCGCAAGACGCACCACGCACCACGGTTCAAACGGGTGGTTTGTCCAGGGTGTCCAGCATCTTCTGCGCTCTGCTGTCCAGGAGTCCCCCGGCTACGTTGAGGCTCAGGCGGTATGCCAGCCAGCCGAGGGCCACCGCGACGACGGCTCCCACCAGGCCCTGCCACGGTCCCAGCATGACGGCCGGCACTCCGACTGCGGCCGCCACGGGAACGGTCAGGGCTCCGGCAGCCAGGACACCGGCGATCGCCACAGCGCCGGCTGCCGCCGACGCATTGCGACTTCCGAACAGGTTCGATTCCGGCATCGGAAACGCTCCCAACACCGACGTCACATTCCCCACCCCCAGCCACACGGCCAGCACCGCCAGTGCGGCCAGAATGGCCGCTAATAGGTGTGCGAACTCTCCGGCCACCAGCGACATCAGCACGGCCACGAAACCCACCGCCGGGACCCCGATCAGGGCCAGAGCCAGGTTCTTGCCGGCAAGGATCCGACGGAGGTCAACTCCTGAGACAACGTAGGCCCAGAACGATCGATCATCCATCCCGAACAAGTTGAACCCGGTACTCGCGACCATCCAGGCGATCACCGTCGCCAGGAACGGCGCGTACTCGGTTCCCAGCAGGAACCGGCCCGCCCCGAATCCGAGTGCGGCCAGGGCGATCACCAGGCCCACCGCCTGCGACCGGAACCGAGGGTCGCGGCGCATGTACCGAAGTTCCTTGCCCGCGGTGACGTAGACCGGCCCACTCCGTCCCCGGAAGACCCTTGGCACAAGTGACACGGCTTCGCCGACCGTGCGGACTCGAGAGCTGGTGGCCGTTCGGGTTGAAAGTCGACCCAACACGATCTGCCACAACCACACCACGACTCCGGTCGCTGCCACGACATACGCCACACGGGCCAGGCCGGGGCCTGGGTCCCCGTCTTCTCCAAAGTCAGACATCGCCTCACCCATTGCACCGGCGGGCGTCCAGCCGAGCACCGTTCCCAGGTTCCCGAGTTGCGGGGTATCTCCGGCGAAGTCGCCAGGGACAGGGCGGTAGAGGTTGGCCGTGATCACGAGGACCCCGATCGCCAACGTAGCCGCGACAACGGCCACGTCTCTTCCGCGTCGGCTGCGAAGAAGATCGGTCAAGAACGTCGTGACGAGGCGTGACGAGGCCAGGCACCAAACCACGAACAGCAGGCCGGAGATGACAACAGGAAGGATGCTGACCAGCCCGGTGAACGACCATATCGACGCACCGGCAGCCGCCAACACCGTTATGACTGTGCCAGGGCCGATTGCTGCAGAGGCCAGCAACCCGGCGGCGAGCCGGACCCGGGTCAACGGGAGCAACTCGAGACGGCGGGGATCCACGGTTTCGTCGAGCGCCGCAGCCACCACCGGTACAACCAACCAGCCCAACGCCACCACCGAAAGCACCAGAGCGAGTCCATCTCCTCCCCAGAGATATCCGGCGCCATAAGCAACAAGGCCCAGCAGGGACCCCATGACGGCGGCCCCAAGCCAAATCAAGACGAATCCGACGACTCCCCACGTCCCCGATCGCCTGAGCCGGTTGCGGGTGAGGCGGAGCTTCAGTCGGAAGAAGAGCCCAACCATCCCAGATCCACACCCTGGGTGCCGCCACCGCCGACGAGTTCGACAAACACATCCTGCAGACGGCGACCTCCGGTGATCTCGGCTGTAGGACCTTCCGTGAGGATGCTTCCGTCGTCGATGACCATGATGCGATCGCACAGTCGCTCGACCACGTCCATCGTGTGGTCTGAGAAGACGACGGTTCCACCGGCCTTGGTGAAACCCTTCAGGATCATCTCGAGGACCTGTCGCGCGACCGGATCGATTCCAGCGAAGGGCTCATCGAGAAAGACGACCCGGGGGCTATGCAGCAGCGCACAGGCAATCGCTACCTTCTTGGTCATGCCGAGGCTGTAGTCGGCAATCAGAGTGTCGGCGTCATCCTCGAGATCGAGCAGCCTAAGCAGGCTATCGGCCCGCTCGGAGACGACAGCAGGGGCCATTCCTCGCAACAGACCGTTGAACACAATCAGTTCTCGACCTCCGAGTCGGGTGAACATCGAAGGGTTGTCCGGCACCATTCCCAAGCGCGTCTTGGCTCCGACCGGGTCGACCCAGACGTCATGACCGGCCACCTCCACTGTCCCTGAATCGGGGCGAAGCAGCCCGCAGGTCATTCTCAGAAGAGTGGTCTTACCGGCGCCATTGGGACCGCAGATCCCGAAGAACGAACCGGCCGGAATCTCAAGGCTGATCTCATTGACCGCTGTCTTCGCTCCGTACCGCTTGGTCAGGTTTCGATAAGAGACCGCCGACCCGTTCATCGGTTACGAAACGCCGGGGGCAGCAGCATGAAAGGCAGCCAGCCCGGTGATTGCCTGCCCGAGGATCAGGGTGTGGATTTCGTTCGTACCCTCGTACGTGAGCACAGTCTCGAGGTTCGTCATGTGCCGGATGACCGGGTATTCCAGGGTGATCCCGTTGGCGCCCAGGACCGAACGCGCGGTGCGGGCCACGTCGAGGGCGTTGCGGACGTTGTCGAACTTTCCGAAGCTCACCAACTCGGGAGTGATCCTCCCCTGATCCTTCATACGGCCCAGATGAAGGGCGACCAGGGTTCCGCGGTTGACCGACACCATCATCTCGACCAGCTTTTGCTGGGTCAGCTGGAACGAGGCGATGGGAACTCCGAACTGGATCCGGCTCTTTGAATAGTCGAGCGCGGCTTCGTAGCAAGCCCTGGCCGCCCCCATCACCCCGAAGAGGATCCCGAACCGGGCCTCACTGAGACAAGACAAAGGGCCTCTCATGGACGAGACCCCGGGAAGCACGAAGTCACCAGGGACGCTCACGTTGTCGAGCACCAACTCCGACGTGATCGAGGCTCGCAGCGACGCTTTGCGATGGATCAGGTTGGCAGTGAACCCCGGCGTATCGGTCGGGACGATGAACCCTCTGATTCCCTCATCAGTGCGGGCCCAGATGATGGCGACATCGGCCACGTTGCCGTTGGTGATCCACATCTTGGTTCCGTTGATGATCCAATCGGAACCGTCTTTGCGGGCGCTGGTCCTCATCGATGAGGGGTCGGACCCGGAGTCGGGCTCGGTGAGGCCGAAGCAACCAATGATGTCCCCGGCGGCCATCCCGGGCAGCCACGTCTGCTTCTGCTCTTCCGATCCGAACTCCCAGATCGGGAACATCGCCAGCGACCCTTGAACCGAAACGAACGAGCGGGTACCGGAGTCGCCCGCTTCCAGTTCGATACAAGCCAACCCGTAGGCCGTGGCACTGGTCCCGGCGCACCCGTAGCCCTCGAGATGCATGCCGAGGAGCCCGAGGGCTCCCATCTCCTTGGCCAGTTCCTTGGGAAAGGTCCCTTCCTCCCACCAGGCACCCACTTCGGGCAGGATCTTCTCTTCGGTGAACCGGCGAACTGTGTCGCGCAGCAATTTCTCCTCGTCACTGAGGAGAAATTCGATATCGAGGAAGTCGCGAGGATCAGGGGACGCCATAGACCCGAAAGGCTAACCCGGATCGTGGTACGTGGTACGTCGAACCCGCGCGACGGATCGACGTACCACGTACCACGTACCACGTACCACGGGCAATTAGGAGCAGCCGCCCGGGCTGCTCCTAATTGCTGTACGTCACTGCGAAGATGGGGGCCCAGCGGGACATCAGGGCGCCGTATTGCTCCCCGGCCCTGTCCCAGTCACCTGCCTCCAGCGCCTCGATTGACAGCCAGACCTCGGCTGCCGAATCGTCCAGGATGAGGTCAGCCTCGGCGAACAGGTCGACGATTCCCGCGTAGTCCAGTTCGATCATGGCGTCGGAGGGAAAGTCGGCCAGCCAGGTACCGAGGGCTGACAATTCGGTAACGATCGCCTCCGGCATATCGGCGTCGTTCAGAATCTCCACCGCTCTATCGATCCGAGCGGTGGCCTCACCGAGGTTGGTCCGGTATCGAAGTTCGGCTCGGAGGCCCGACGTGTCGAGGAGGCGCTCCGAGGGGTCGAAGATGACGAACCACCGCACGGGAACGTGCCAGGCCGAAGTGAGAATGTGTGACCTGATCTCGGGATCGCGCCGACGGAGATCCTCCAGCTCGCGGTTCGCCTGCCGGGCGACATCCTCGGGGATTATCAGCGGGCGGCCCCATGACTCAAAGGCCCGGTAGAGAGCCAGCACACCCTCCAGCATCCGAAGTTGAGGACGGCGGGGACACACGAAGGTCCGGCCGCGCCACTCGGCCATCCAGGCGTCGTCGATCATCGACTCGCCGACAAAACCGTAGGGCTCCCAACGGCGCGTGCGATCTCCCATGTCTTCGGGATGAGGCTCGCAGTCGGAAACCCCATCCTCGGGCAGGTACACACGCAGGTAGGCGGACTTGATCACCACGGTCATCCTAAGACGCAAATGAATATTCGCCAGGGGCGCTTGAGGGATGCACGGGGTAGACTCGCCACAGGACGGAGGAAGGAAAGGGTCGGCCTTTTTGCTTGCACTGGCCCCAATCCATCTGACAGCTGATGCCACCGAGGACAGGCCTGCCCTCGGGATCGACGGTTTCCTCAAGAGGATTCGACTCGCGGGGGAGCATTTAGTCCGGAGCGGCGATCCCCTAGGAACCAGTGCAACCCTGGACATCGGGTCCCGCACGAGCGGGACCCATTTGTTTGGGAACGCCCAAGACCCGAGCGACCGGTGAAAGGGACCTCCTGATGGAGTGGATGAAGCGGTCGCTGCACCACGATCAGCTAGGTCTGTCCGACGAGGCGGTGCTCGATATGTATCGCCTGATGCTCACCGCCCGCCGTATCGACGAGCGGATGTACGCTCTCAATCGCCAGGGCCGGGTCCCCTTCGTGGTCGGTTCCTCGGGGCACGAGGCAATCCAGGTGGCATCCGTTTTCGCCCTCGACCGGGAGCACGACTGGCTCCTTCCCTACTACCGCGACATGGGAGTGGCATTGGCGTGGGGAACCACGGCCCTTGAAGTCTTCCTGGCGGTCTTCGCTCGGAAGACGGATCCCATGTCGGGAGGCCGCCAGCTCCCCAATCATTGGTCAGATCCCGCCGGCCGAGTCCTCACCCAGTCCTCTGCCATCGCCACCCAATATCCGCACGCGGTCGGTATCGCCCAGGCTCTCAAGCTCGACGGTCGCGCGGGCGTGGTCGTGGTCTACGGCGGCGAGGGATCGACCTCTGAAGGCGACTGGCACGAGGCAATGAACTTCGCCGGTATTCACCGCTTGCCCATGGTCTTCATCATCGAAAACAACCAATACGCAATTTCGGTCCCGTCCAGCGAAGGCGTAGCCGGGTCGATCTCGAAGCGGGCCGAAGGTTATGGAATGAGCGGCTACCTGATCGACGGCAACGATCCCCTAGTGGTCTACCGGACGGTCAAGAAGGCGGCCGATGAGGCCCGGCGCGGTCTGGGAGCCAGCCTCATCGAGGCCGAAACCTATCGCTATTACGCCCACACCTCCGACGACGACGACCGCCTCTACCGCTCCCGCGAGGAGGTCGAGGATTGGCGCAGGCACGACCCCGTGGTCACGTTGAAGCAGTACCTGATCGAGGAGCGGTTTCTTAGCGAGGCGGATGAGATCCGGATCGAGCAGGAGGTGACCGAAGCCGTAGCCGCCGCTGTTGAGGAAGCCGAGCGGGCGCCTGCGCCCGACGATCCCTATAGCCACGTCTACGCCAAGGTGTTCGAACCGGGACCCGCCGTCACGAGTCCCGAACCCGAGCCCAAAGGCCAGGAAGTCAATCTCATCACTGCCATCAACCTGGCAATCCACGACGTCATGACAGTCCATGGGGACACTGTCGTCTTCGGGGAGGATGTTGGCGGGAAGAAGGGCGGGGTTTTCAAGGCCACCCAGGGAGTCACCGACGCATTTGGAGACGCCAGGTGCTTCAACACCCCGATCTCGGAGTCGCTCATTGCCGGGGCCGCGATAGGGATGGCGGCAGCCGGCAAACGTCCCATCGCCGAGATGCAGTTCGCCGACTACATCCACCCGGCGTTCGACCAGATCGTGTCGGAGGCGGCCCGGATTCATTACCGAAGCAACGGCCGCTGGTCCTGTCCGATCGTCATCCGGGTGCCGTACGGAGGCGGCATCCACGGCGCCCTCTATCACTCCCAGTCGATCGAAGCTCTCTATGCCCACATACCCGGCCTCAAGGTCGTCGTACCTTCGACCCCTGCCGACGTGAAAGGCCTGCTCATGTCGGCTGTGGAGGATCCGGATCCGGTGCTTTTCCTGGAGCCGAAGAAGCTCTACCGGTTGGGCAAGGGCCCCTATCCCGAGGGAGAGTGGAGAGTTCCTCTCGGGAAGGCGGCGATCCGTCAGACCGGTACCGATGTCACGGTCCTCTGTTATGGCGCCATGGCTTACTTCACCATGGAAGCCGTCGGGCCTCTGGCCGATCTCGGAGTCTCCATCGAGGTAATCGACCTGCGCAGCTTGAAGCCTCTCGACTGGGCCACGATCGAAGCCTCGGTCAAGAAGACAAGCCGGGTCCTGATCATTCACGAAGACAACGAGTTCGTCGGTTACGGCGCCGAGTTGGCGGCGCAGGTCGCGGACAAGGCCTTCGAATGGCTCGACGCCCCGGTGCGTAGATATGCCGCCCCGGACATCCCCAGCTTCCCTTTCGCCGCCGAGCTCGAAGAAATGGTCTACCCGAATCCGGAAGGCATCATCCGCCATGCCCAGGAGCTGGCCAAGTACTGACGCCGAACCGACCAGTGGCCATGTCGAAATATGGGACAAGGCGCCCGATCGAGGAAGCGGTACGTCCATCGAGATCGAGGTCATCGACCTCGATCCGGTTCGGCCGGTCGCCGTCGCCCGTCGTGATTCCACCGACGGCCGGCGGCGATGGCTCATGTGGATCGTGATCGGTGGAATGGTGGCAGGCGGCCTGGCCCTCCTTCCCGGGGAGACCGTCGAACCAACGAATACCACCACCGAGCAGGCACTTCCCGAGCCCGAGAGCGCGACTACCAATACGACGCTGGCGACGCTCTCCGAGGCCGTGATGTCTGATGAGACCTTTTCGCTGATGCCGGCCGCCGGTCTGGACGGCTTCGTCCAGTTCGCAGGCCCAATCGAGTTCGACGGCAGGTTTTGGATCGTCGGCAACAGCACCTTTCCGTCGTCAGAGGCGAGTGTCCTTTCTTCGGTCGATGGGGCCCGCTGGGACCTCGAAGCGCGCATGTCGGCTGAGGACGGGAACTGGCTCATCATCGACGACCTGGATTCGTTCGGGGGGGTCCTAATGGCCGTCGGGTCAACCGGTGGGGACGCGGGAACGGCATTTGCGTGGGCCACCTCCGGGGAATTGTTCCTCTGGAAGTCGATCGATGGGGTGCGGTGGTCGTCGCTTCCCATCGTCACAGACGAAGGGGTCCAGTTCTTCGGCCTGCAGCTGACAACGAGTGCCGAAGAAGTGCTGATCACCGGTCAACGAAGCAACGCCTTTGATCAATCGGTGCTGGCGCAAGTCCCTGCCGAGCTAGTCCCGGGCCTCGAGCGCGGTGACTTCACCTGGTGGTACGACTCCTCCACCCTTCGGATCGTGGCTCCGCCAGGCATCGAACTGTTCCAGATGCCTGCAACCCACTCCTTTCGCGACTCTGCGGTCCTGCTTCGCTCCGGCAACCTCATCATCTGGGAGGAGCTTCCCGTCACCTTCTCGACCTGGAATGTGGCGGCGACCCTCGATGGCGGTTTCGTGTCGAACGCACACGACGGCTACGTCATGTACTCGGCCGATGGACGCTCGTGGGAGCGCACCGATCGCTTCCCGCCTGCCTTCTACCAGAGCTGGGGTAATCGACTCGTGGGTCTCGAGTTCTCGACTTCGAGCCCCGACCTGATCGTGTTTGACGGTGAACAGACCGCAACCATCGAGCTGCCGAGCGAGTTAACGGCTTCTGAGCATGGGGGGGCATCCGTGACCCCGGGACCCTCGGGGCTCGCCACTATCACCGGAAACTACGAGAACGCTTCGGCCGAGCCGATCACGCGGGTCGATGGGTACCTTCTGGCAATGGACAACGGGCTCCTCCGCATCGAGGAGCCGACGGGCGAAACCAGACTTGCCGACTTCGGCAGCGACGGCCTAATCACAGGCAGCTACCTCCCGGAAGCCGACTCGATCCGGTTCGAGACCAGCGACGGGAGCAAGTCCTACGAGTTTCCAGTTGCCGTGTTTCTCGAACTCAGACAGAGAGTCGTGACGGGTCTCTTCGACGTGTTCGTCTCCGCCGATGGTCTGGCGTGGGCCGAGGGTCAGACTGGCCTCCGGGCCGCGTACGCCGACATTCTGGGTGGCGCCGGTGAGACCTTTCTCGTCGCCCTCCACAACTACGGGCGCGACAACCAGGAGTTGCCGATAACCGTTTATCGCACAGGACCGATCGGCTGAGCTAACCGAAAATCGGCGCGGTGCGATCGAACCACGGCCTGGCCTGCTCTAGTTGGCCCGCCAGCCTCAGCAACGTCCCTTCCTCCCCGAACCGGCCGACAAACTGAACTCCGACCGGAAGCCCATCGGTGCTCCAGTGAAGCGGGACCGACATCGCCGGTTGCCCGGTCATGTTGAAGAGAGCCGTGTTGGGGATCGGTTCGAGGATCCTGGCGCCGAGTTGGTGGAAGAGCATCAGCAGCGCCTTCCCAACCGGCGCCCGCCGGAGCCCCTCCATCAACCGGGTTTCAACTTTGGTAGGGCTCAGCGCGCCGTGCGGCCACGGCACTCGCGCCAGCGTCGGGGTCACGAGGATGTCGAACTCCTGGTGGAATCGGGCCATCGCCCTCCCGGCGAGCCGGGTTTCACGCCAGGCCAACGCCATACGAGTGGCACTGAGCTTGCCCCCGACCTGGCCGAGTATCCAGGTCGCCAACTCGAAGTCGGCCGGATCAGGACCAGACTTGCCCCCCATCTCGGCTGCCAGCGGTATCAAGGCGGCGGCATCACCGGCCGCCAGCGTGAGAAATGCCTCTGCCCAGGCTTGACGCTGCACCGGGACTTCGACATAGGAGACCCGGTGACCGAGCGACTCGAGAAGCCGGCCGGTCTCGTGCACCGCAACCCGGCAGTCTTCGTCAACCGTCGCCTCAAACAAGGGTTCCACGGTGAGCGCAATCCAGAGGGAACCGGGCGGCGTCGAAACCTCTTCGATGAATGGCCGCTCCACAGGCGGAGCAGCGTAGGGGTCGCCCGCTTCCGGTCCGTGAGTGGCATCCAACAAGGCGGCCGAATCGCGGACACTGCGAGTGATGGCGTGGCCACCGCTCAGACCAAACCACGATTCTCCTTCGACCGGACCCGATGGATTCCGACCACGAGTTGGCTTGAGACCGAAGAGCCCGTTGGCCGAGGCGGGGATCCGAATCGATCCACCTCCGTCGGATGCATGGGCCATCGGCACCATCCCCGAAGCGACCGCGGCGGCAGCACCACCCGACGATCCGCCCGAGGTCCGGGCCGGATTCCAGGGGTTGGAGGTCTTGCCGTGAAGCTCCGGCTCGCAAACCGGAGCCATGCCGAATTCGGGAGTGTTGGACTTACCCATGATCACGAGCCCGGCGGCTTCATAACGGTCAGCCAACGTTCCGTTGTAGCTGGGCACGAAGTTCGCCATGGATCGCGATCCGTTGGTCAACGGTGCCGCCCGATAAGCCAGAGCGAGGTCCTTGAGCAAGAAGGGAACGCCGGTAAAGGGCCCATCCGGCAACCCCCGGCTTACCCGTGCTTGAGCACGGTCGTACATTTTGTAGACGACGGCGTTGAGGACCGGGTTGTGGCGCTCGATGGTGTCGATGGCGGCGCCCAGCACTTCTCCGGCGCTGGTCTCCCCTTTGCGAATCAACTCAGCCAACCCCAAAGCGTCGTACCGGTGATATTCAGCGAACACAGGAAGACGGTAATGCCTGGTGCGTGGTGCGTGGTGCGTGGTGCGTCCAATCCACGACGCCAGACGCCAGACGCCAGACGCCAGATAAGACGCACCACGCACCACGCAGAACGCACCACCATTCTTCGCGACCACAATGGAGGTCGCATGTCTTTGTTGTCCGAGCTATCGACCATTGTTGGGGAGGCGTTTGCCGCCGAGGGGGTCGACCCGAGCTACGGCGGTGTCGTCGTTTCCCAGCGGCCCGAGCTTGCTCAGTTTCAGGCGAACGGGGCCATGGCCGCGGCCAAGGTCGCCGGAAGATCGCCCCGTGACCTCGCTCAGAAGATTGCCGATCGACTCGCAACCAATCCGGTCATCGCCAAATCGGAGGTCGCCAGACCTGGGTTCATCAACCTGATTGTCACGGACGAGACCCTCGCCGCACTCACCCAGCGGACCGCGGAAGATCCTCGGCTGGGAATGAGTGAGGTCGAGGCCAAGACGGTGCTGGTCGACTACGCCGGCCCCAACGTCGCCAAGGCCATGCATGTGGGTCACCTCCGCGCCACCATCATTGGTGATTCCCTCGCCAGGCTGTTCGCTCTCAGGGGCAACAAAGTGATCAGGGATCCCCATTTCGGCGACTGGGGTTTACAGATGGGGCTGGTCATCGCCGAGATCGAGCGAAGACTTCCGGAGCTTTCCTACTTCGATCCGAATTGGAGTGGTCCCTACCCGACCGATTCGCCGGTTAATTTGAGCGATCTCCAGGAGATCTACCCGGCCACCGCGGCCCGAGCCGAGACCGATTCGGATTGGGCCGAGAGAGCACGCCAGATCACCGTCGACCTCCAGCAAGGTCGATCCGGCTATGTAGCGCTGTGGCGGCATATGAAGCGGGTCTCCGAAGAGAGCCAAGGAGCCGACTTCGCTCGCCTCGGGGTCGAGTTCGATCTCTGGTACGGCGAATCCGACGTCGCCGATCGTCTCGAACCGCTGGTCGCGCGACTCAAGGCGGACGGGATCGCCGAAGAGAGCAGGGGTGCTCTCATCGTCCGGGTCGACGAACCCGGAGACAACCGGGAGTTGCCACCTTTGATCCTCGAGACATCGGTGGGCGGCTACCTGTACTCGACAACCGACCTCGCCACCATCGAGTTGCGTAGCGACCTCGGGGCTGAGTTGGTCCTCTACGTCGTTGATGCCCGGCAGTCGGATCACTTCGAACTTGTCTTCAGGGCTGCCCGAAAGGCAGGTATCGCGCCCGAGTGGATGACCCTCGAGCACATCCGGTTCGGAACGATGAATGGCAAAGACGGCAAGCCCTTCAAGACGCGGGCCGGCGGAGTGGTGAGTCTGTCCGACTTGATCGACCTGATCGAAGACGCAGCTCGACGACGTTTGGCCGAAGCCGACATCGCTCAGGACTACCCGCCTGAAGAACGCGAACGGATCGCCCATCAGGTGGGAGTGGCCGCGCTCAAGTTCGGTGACCTCATCAACAACCGCGTGTCGGACTACACGTTCGATCTCGACCGCTTCTCGTCCTTTGAAGGCAAGACCGGCCCGTATCTTCAGTACGGGGCGGTGCGAATCCGGTCGATCCAGAGGCGGGCGGCCGATCGAGGGCTCGAGTCGGGAGCGATCGTCCCACCTTCGGTTGAGGCTGAACGCAATCTCATGCTCGAACTGGCCCGTCTCCCCGACGTGATCGACCGAACAGCCGAACTGCGGGCGCCCAACCATCTGGCCGAGTTCGCCCATTCACTGGCTGCGGTATGGAACCGTTTCTATGACTCGTGTCACATACTTGATGAGCCAGATGCCCGGCGACAAGCGTCCTGGCTAGCCCTCGCCGACCTCACCCTCCGGGCCCTGTCGACAAGTCTCGACCTGCTCGGCATCGAAGTACCCGACCGGATGTGATGGCATCGTGAGCGGAATCACCATCAGACCGGGACGGATCGAAGACGCCGAACAGGTCCGCTCATTCACCGAGGACACCTTCACGTGGGGCGACTACGTCGGCCGCGCGTTTCCCACCTGGCTCGATCGCCCCGACGAGCTCGCCATCGTCGCTGCCGACGACGAGGGCTCGCCGGTGGCGGTGGCGCGGGTGGGTCTCCTGTCGAATGCCGAGGCCTGGCTGTCGGGGGCGAGGGTCCACCCGGAGCACCGTCGGCAAGGAATCGGATCGATCATGAACGACTTTGGAGTCGAGTGGGCCAGGGAACGGGGAGCCAGAGTCATTCGACTCGCCACCGAAGAAACCAACACAGCGGCGCGGGCTCAGGTCGAAAAGCTCGGATACCGCCCGGTCGCCCGGTTCATCCTTGCGGTTCGGGCAATCGAATCAAAGACCCCTCCCGGTGTCGGAACCGGCTCCAACGGTGGGCGCCGGCTCACCGGAGCCGAGCGGCTCGACCTGGCGCCGTCGGCGGAAGCCGACCCCGCCTACCTGGTCTGGTCAACGGGAGACCAGGCCCGCGTCGCTCACCAATTGTTCCCGGCGGATGGCTGGTCATTCCGCCGATTGCGACCGGGCGACCTCGTCGCCGCCGCTAAAGCCCGGCGATTGTGGACCAGTCCGTCGGCCTGGGTCGTGACCGAAGAAGAAGCCGAAGAAATGTGGATCCCACTTTTCGTCACGACCCTCGAAGACGCCGACCGCGCTGCCATCGCACTGGTCGATCTGGCCCAGGAACGAGCCGCCGGTTTGTTGAGGGTCATGATCCCCAGGGTCGATTGGCTCGAAGAAGCCCTCCAGCGCCACGGTTTCCAACTAGCCCACCCGAACTTGATCTACGAAAAGGCGCTTTGATCAGTAGGCAGCAGGCAGCAGAGTTGATTTGCTGTCCCCCTGCTTGCGGGGGGACCGATCGCCGCTCGGGGCGATCGTGGGGGGTGCGCGAACTTTCGACGGATCGATTCCTCCAAGCGCCGCCGGTTCGTCTCCGCAACCTAGCGGAGCAGGATCACCGCCACTACCCATGTAGCGAACATGATCGGTAGATCGGTTTCCTCGGCCGAGTCGCCGAGAATCCTCGATAGATGAATGCCCCACGCAAGCGGAACTCCGATAAGAGCTACCGGCCATAGCGCCGCCTGACCTGTCGTTCTGATCAGTTCGATCCCGGTCAAAAGGGGGGCCGAAACATCGTCGGCGAATTGACCCAGACGATCCGACACCGCAATCAAGATGATCCCCACCGCCACCGATGCCAGAGCCCGCCCGATCGCGCGTTCGTGCTCATTGTGCGGGATGAACGTGGTTGCTCGCCGGGCCGGACCTTCGGAGGCGATCCCCATCGAGAAAGTGCCGACCACGCCGAGGACCAGTGCCGCGACCAGGACCGACCCGGTCGACAGATTCGTCTCGGCGTCGACCACATCGAAACCCGCCATCAACACCGCCAGCCCGAGTCCGACCAATGCCGCCCCGAGTGTGAAGAGGCCCAGATCGAGCATGGTGGCGAATGAGTTGATGGCGAGTCGCGTGTAATAACGCCATCCCGTGCTGGTTCTGTTGGTCAGGATGCTCCCGGCCGCCTCGGTCAATCCGTCACTCGCATTCCGAGCAGAATAAACCATTGGAGGTCACCCTCCCGGGTGGCTGAGAGCCTCCAGATAGAGCTCGATGGGATGGGCGATCCGATAGGTCCCGCCCAGCTGGGACCGGAGCTGGAGCTCGCAGCCGGGATTGGCCGATGCCACCAGCCTCGCACCGCTTGCCCTCACTTGATCGGCCTTACGCCGTCCGAGCTCGGCCGAAGCCTCCGGTCGCAGCAAGCTGTAGATCCCGGCGGCTCCGCAGCAGATCCCATCAGGATCGATCTCGACCGGCGTGTATCCGGCGGCGGTGAGGATGGTCCGGGGCGCGGCCATGATCCTTTGGGCATGTCGGAGATGGCACGGATCCTGAACTGCAACATCGCCCCGGGGCCGATCGAGTCGCGGTAAATGTCCCGCTTCGATGAGCCCGGCCACAACCTCGGTGACGTCCCGAGCATGGCCCGCCAGCTTCGCGCCATCACCGAAGTGGTCGTACTCACGCAAATGGGCACTGCATCCGGCCGCGGTCGCCACTACGAGGTCGAAGTCACCGAAAGCCTCGATGTTCCGGCGGGCCAGTCGGATGGCCTCCGGCATCGCCCCGTCGTGGGCCGCCAGAGCGCCGCAACACGTCTGATTCGATGGTGAAACGACTTCGTACCCGGCGCGGGTCAGCAGCAGCTCGGCCGCCCCGTTCACCTCACCGAACCAGGACTCCATGACGCACCCGCGTAGAAGTCCGGCTCTTCCGAGAGCCCCGGCGGCCTTGAGCCCGGTCGCCGGTAGTGCCGACTTGATCGGTCGGAGGCCCTCGAAACCAGACCGCAATCGCCCGGGCAACAGGCGTTGGAAACGGAGCCGTTGCATGATCGAGATCAGGAGGGTGACGAGAGCCATCAGTCGGCGGCTGGGCAGCAGCCTGCCAAGAGCGAAGTGGCGGAACTTTCGCCCGAGGCGCGGGCGCTGTGCAGCCACCTCGGCCCGGGCGCCCTCCATGGCTCTGCCGTACGGCACCAGACTCGGACACACCGCCTCACACGCGCGACAGTTCAAGCAGAAGGACATCACCTCCTCGAAGTCGGCGTCGAGTTCCACGACTCCGGCGGCCACGGCGCTCATGGCCGCCAGTCGCCCGCGGGGCGAGGCCGTCTCCAAACCGGTCAGCCGGAAGGTCGGACAGTGGGGGAGGCACAGACCGCATTGGACGCAGGCAGACAACTCGGCACGGGTCGGATGGAACCCGGTGACCCAGGCTGCCACGTCAGATCCCCCCGGGGAGACGGCCCGGGTTGATGACCCGTTGCGGATCGAAAGCGCCAATCAACCGGCGTTGTAGATCCAGCGCGGCAGGCGGGGTGCCCCACGGATCGAATAGCTCGTAGACGGACTCCGGAGCCTTGGTGACAACCAGTCTTCCTCCAACCGACTCGGCCCAGCGACGGAGGTCGACCATGCCGTCGAGACGGTCAGCCGAGAAAGCGATCTCGCCAACTGTCACCTGGGCAATCCGAATGGCATTGGCCGGGATGCGGCCGAGGGCAGACTCCAACATCGACGGTGCCACCCGCACAGACCAAGTGGTTTCACCCGGGAGCGGCCGTGGCCACACGAGGCCTTCCTCCCTGACACCTCCCAACCGGATGGCTTGCGACTCGACCTCGGCTTGCGTCCCTGCCAGAAAAATCCTCGTGTCGTTCAGGTCCGCCAGCACTGCCAACGGCCGGTAGACCAGATCGGTGCGGCCAGGATCCTCGAGAGTGACCGTGGCCGATGCGTTCGGCCGCGGCCACAGTTTGAGACAGGCCGACACGATCACACCGAGAGAGCCGAACGAACCGACGACCAGGCGAGGAAGGTCGTAACCCGTCACGTTTTTGACGACCCGCCCTCCTGCCTTCACGATGCGGCCGTCCCCGGTCACAACCGTGATCTCGAGAATCCGATCGCGGGTCGGGCCGTATCGGGCCCGTCGGTATCCGGAGATCCCTGCGGCCAGTACCCCACCGACCGTCGCCTCTCCCGCCGCCTCGGGAAGGACGGCGGTCTGGCCGCGAGCAGCCAGACGCGATTCGAGATCCGCCACTCCCATTCCGCCTTCGACGACGACGGTCATGTCGTCCGGTTCCCAGGCGAGAAGGCGATTGAGCCTGGAGGTCGAGATCACCAGGTCGGGCTCCACGCGATGTCCATGTCCCTGATGGGTTCCTCCACCCCAAACCAGGACCTTGAGGCCGCCCGAGGATGCTTCGGCCAGAAGTTCCGCCAGATCCTCAGGAGTCGACGGCGCCGCCGTGATGTCGGCGTCGGGAAGCCCGGGGACATCCGCCTTCATTCTCGAGGCGATCAAGGAGATGCCGGCGCGGATCGAAGTCACAGCCAGGCACCTTCGGGGGGCTTGCCTCCGACATCGAAGCACCGGGAGCCGAGGGGCAGCACCTTGCCGGGGTTGAAGAGGCCTGTGGGGTCGAAGGCCTCTTTGATCCGAGCCTGGGCGTCGAGGTCGACCGGAGAGAACATCAGCGGCATCAGGTCGCGCTTCTCACGGCCGATACCGTGCTCACCCGAGAGGGCGCCGCCGAGCCTCACGCAAAGTTCGACGAGCTCGTCGGCTGCTGCCTGCACCTTCTCAAGCATCCCCGGCTCGCTGGCGTCGAAGGCCATCAGCGGATGGAGGTTGCCGTCGCCGGCATGAAAGACGTTGAGCATCGTCAGTCCGTGCTTGTCGCCGATCCGATAGACGGCCTCCATCGTCTCAACGAGCTTGGTGCGTGGCACCACGGTGTCGTGCAGGTAGTAGTTGGGTGCCGCCTGGGCGACGGCTCCGAAGGCCGCCTTGCGCCCTTTCCAGAGAAGGGCCCGCTCGGCTTCGTCGGCGGCGACTCGCACCTCGGCATGATTCTCGAGGGCCACTCGACGGATGAGCTCGGCCTCGGCTTCGACGGCCGCAGTCTCACCAACTACCTCGGCGAGAAGGATCGCGGCGGCTTCCGTGGGAAGACCAGCATGAAGCCAGTTCTCGACAGCCTGGGTCATGGCCTTGTCCATCATCTCGAGCGCAGCCGGAACCACCCCCGCTGCGATCACACCGGACACGGTCGCGGCGGCATCCGCCACCGAATCGAACCACGCCAGAAGGGTCCGCACGTCGGGCGAGTTGGCCGTGAGCTTCACCAACGCCCGGGTGACGATCGCCAGAGTTCCTTCCGATCCGACCAGCATGCCGCGCAGGTCGAGGCCGATCTCGTCGGGGGCGGACGAACCGACCACCGTGACAGTGCCGTCGGCCAGGACGACTTCGAGAGCCAGGACATGGTTGACGGTTGACCCTTCTGCCAGGCAGTGGGGCCCGCCCGAGTTGTTGGCGACGTTGCCGCCGATCGTGCAGGCGGCTTGCGAAGAAGGATCGGGCGCGAAGTGAAGACCGAGCGCGGCCGTTGCGCGCGAGAGATCCAGGTTGATCACGCCGGGACCGACCCAGGCTGTGCGGTTGACGGGGTCGATCTCGTGGATCTGGTTCATGCGGGTGGTGGAGAGGACGATACCGCCGTCGAGCGGGACCGCTCCCGCCGCCAGACCGGTTCCAGCCCCGCGGGCGACAATCGAGACCCCGTGGCGCATGGCGATGCGAACCACTTCCTGGACTTCCTCGGTGGAGACGGGAACCACCACAACCGTGGCTTCACCCCGGAAAACCCCGGCGTCCTTGGAGTAGAGGTGTCTCGCCAGCGGCGACACCAAAACCCTTTCCCCCCCGAGTACCGCCCTCAACTCCTCGATCATTCCCTGTTTTTATCACCCAGAGGACGCGTATAACGGGTCCTCTGGGTCGCAAGAGGGCCGAATCGCCGGATCAGGCGGCGGCGAGAAGTAGTTTCCGGGCGTCGCGTACTCGTTCAACGACGAGCCACGGCGTGTAGAAGATCTCGTGATCCCAGACCTCGATGACCGTCAGACCCATCCCCTCGTGACGGGCCCGACGCGCCTCGTCAGCCTGTCGATCGAGCAAGGCCGTGTGATAGCGCTCGCTCAGGATCTCGATGACCAAAGGGCACTCCCGGTCGAGAAAGTCGACCCGGCCGCTCCACTCCTCGTCGCCGACATCAACCTGCCGGCGAAGCGTGGTAACTCCGCCCTTAACCATGATCTGATCGAAACGGTGCTCCAGATTTGATGCCGGGGGAGTCCAGGCTCCGGCTCGCTCCCGACGGAGCTTTCTCATCAACACTGTGCCATCCCGGCCCGGCCGCCCGAACTCGTACAGCAAGCGGTCCATCGTTGCTCCATCGAGGAGGCCGAGCGACCAGGCGTTGTCGAGTGCCCGAGCTACCCGATCAGGGTGAATCGTCCCCGCCAGTTGATACACGGCGAGCCCAGGAGAAACGACCGGGATGCCGTTTAGTTGTTTCCGGCACCACTCCGGAATCTTCGTTGCGTGATGGACCATGACAGCGTCGGTGTCTTCTTCCCAGTGCCGGTTCCTCTCGATGGAAACGTGAATCTTCTCGAGCCTGAAGCCAGCGATCCCCCACCACGCCGCGGCTGTGGTGTGGGAGAGAAGGGTTCCATCACCAACGTGCAGCAACGGGATCATCAGCGTCCGGCCGATCGAACCAGGAGCGCCCGGGATCGCCAGAACCCTTGAGGTGACGGTCTCGAGGTGTCCGTTATGAATACGCCGCGTCACTCGTTGGTCGCTGATGCCTGCCTCCCGCAGTTGGCGGCGGGCGACCAGCCCGAATTGGTCACCACCGAGGCCTGCAATCAGATCCCGAATGTCCACCCCATGACCATGCCCGAACGCCACTGCGGTTGGAAGAGGTTTGCCTACCGGACCGAACCGCTTTTGCGACCCAGAGGACGCGTAAAACGCGTCCTCTGGGTGATAAAAACGATGTTTTCAGCCCCAGGCGCCGCCGCCGGGGGTCTTCACGAGGAGGCGGTCGCCGGGTCGTACTTCGAGGGTGGTTTTGCCCGGGAGGCGCTCAGGGGCCTGGCCGGGGCGGATCAGCCAGTCCTCGCCGGTCGCCCCGGGATCACCCCCAGCCAAGCCCCAGGGTTGGTTGCGACGGCGCTCTCCCATCAGCGACAACACCGCCGGGACCGAGAAGGTGATCTCGCGTTCGACACCCTCACCTCCGGGGTACTTGCCGCTTCCGCCCGAGTCTCGTCGGAGCGTGTAGCGCGTGACGCGAAACGGGTAGTGCATCTCGAGCGACTCGATAGGTGTGTTCTTCGTGTTCGTCATACCGGTATGGATCCCCGACTGCCCGGCCCGTCCGGGACGGCCACCCTGGCCGCCTGCCACCGTCTCGTAGTACGCGAAATCGTCGTTGCCGACGAGGATGTTGTTCATCGTGCCCTGTGACGCCGCCGGTACCCGGTCGGGCGCCGCCTGGGCAAGGGCCCCCAGCAAGACATCCGCGATCCTCTGGCTCGTCTCGACGTTGCCCGCCGCCACCGCGGCCGGGGCCAGTGCATTGACGAGGCTCCCCACGGGAGCGTGTAGTGACAGGGGGCGATAACAGCCACCGTTGGTTGGAATTGTCGGGTCGGTTGCCACCCTTACCGCGTAGTAGAGGCAGGAACGGGTCACCGCTTCGACTGCGTTGATGTTGCTCTCAACCTGGAGGTCGGTCCCCGCGAAGTCCGCTACCAACTCACCATCCGCGACAGTGATGGCCACGGCAATCGCAACGTCTTTGTCGCCCCACTCCATGACATCGGAGAAGCGATACGTGCCTGCCGGCAAACGTCCCAAAGCGGCGCGGGTTCGGCGTTCGCCATAGTCGAGGAGTCCGGCGGCCAGCCGGTTGAAGTCGGTCACCCCGCTGCCCTCGATCAGTTCGGCCAGTCGGATGGCGCCAATCTCATTGGCTCCCATCTGCGCCGCCAGATCACCATCCCGCTCGAGGGGGGTCCTGGTGGCGTTGAGGAAGGGGACGCGGAATGCCTCCACCCATTCGCCGTCTCTGACGGCAACCATCGGGGAAACCACATGGACCTCTTCATCGAGTCTCGTGGCATGGGCCGGCATCGACCC
>JANMST010000300.1:0-7885 GCA_031389635.1 Acidimicrobiia bacterium
GGCCGAGGCGGCCGAGGAGGCCCCGCGGGCTTCGATGATGGCGGCACCGCGCTTGGCAACCGTGGGAATGAACGTGTTCTCGACCCAACCGTGATCACCCACCAACTCGTAGGCGTTCTCACGGTCGACCTCACAGTGGAAGAGATCGGGGTACTGAGTGGTCGAGTGGTTGCCCCACACGGTCATCTTCTTAACCGAGGCCACCGGGCGTTCGAGTTTGATGGCGAGATGGCTCGCGGCCCGGTTGTGGTCGAGACGCATCATGGCGGTGAAGTGCCTGGGGTCGACTCCGGGAGCGCTGTTGAGGGCGATCAGGCAATTGGTATTGGCCGGGTTGCCAACCACCAGAACCCGTACGTCCTTGCTGGCTGCCTCGGCGATGGCCCGGCCCTGGGCGGTGAAAATGGCGCCGTTGGCGGCCAAGAGGTCGGACCTCTCCATGCCCTGCTTGCGGGGCATGGCACCGACGAGCATGGCCACGTCGGCGTCGCCGAAAGCCAGGCCCGGTTGGTCGGTCTTGACCACTCCCGCCAGAAGCGGGAAAGCGCAGTCTTCAAGCTCCATCCCGACGCCGTCGAGGGCCTTCAGCGCAGGGGCGATCTCGAGCATCTGGAGGATCACGGGTTGGTCGGGGCCGAGCATGTCGCCGGCTGCGATCCGGAAAACAAGGCTGTAACCGATCTGACCGGCGGCGCCCGTAACGGCTACTCGAATGGGTGACTTCATGGCTCCCGAGAGTAGCTTCGGTGCCGGTCTCTTCGATTCCACCTTCGACGAGATGTGTCACGCCTCGAAGTCGAGGGCAACGTCGAGGACGGCAGCCGAGTGGGTGATGGACCCGGCCGAAACGATGTCGACGCCGGTTTCGGCCACCCGGAGGATCGTGTCGATGGTGATGCTCCCGGAGGCCTCGGTGACCATTCGCCCGTCCACCATCTGCACCGCTTCTTTGAGGGTTGCGATGTCCATGTTGTCGAGCAGGACTACATCGGCCCCGACCTCAAGCAGCTCGGTCAATTGGTCGAGGGTGGTCACCTCCACCTCGACCTTCACAATGTGCCCCACCCGCGCTCGCGCTGCCTCCACCGCTGCCCGGATCCCGCCGGCGGCGACGATGTGGTTGTCCTTGATCATCACTGCATCGAAGAGGCCGAACCGATGATTGATTCCTCCACCCATCCTCACCGCGTACTTCTCGAGCACCCGGAGGCCAGGTGTGGTCTTCCGGGTATCGGCAATCTTGACCCCGGTCCCTGCGACGGCTTTGACCAATCGTGCAGTGGCGGTGGCGACGCCGGACATCCGACCCAGGAGATTCAAGGCAGTTCGCTCCGCCGTGAGGATCGATCGAGCGGTTCCGGAGACTATTCCGACAACTGTTCCGTCCTCGACGTCATCGCCGTCACTGGCATGAAGTTCGACATCGAGGGCCGGGTCGATCTCGAAGAAGACCGCACGGGCGACCTCGAGGCCAGCCACCCGACCCGATCGCCGGGCAACGATTCGAGCAGTAACGCGAGTCGCGATGGGAACTGCAGCTTCGGCGCTGATGTCGCCGGCGAGGCCAAGGTCCTCCTCGAGGGCGCGGCGAATGACGGGGAGGTACTGAGAGGGATGCATCGTTCTCCTAGTCTTTCTCCGAGGGGATGGGTTCGACGAGATTGCGGCTTGCCTGGAAGTCGTCGGGATCGGGATAGTCAGCTCGATAGTGACCACCCCGCGACTCCGAGCGGCGGAGAGCGGCTGCAATCACCTGACGGGCGACGTCGGCAGCAACCCGGCCGGCGATCGAAGAGCGCAAAGTCTTGTCCAGATCGAGGAGACGATTGCGGGCTTCCCACAGGCCAGACCCAGTGCGGACCAGGCCGACCCGTTCCCACATGATCTTGCGGACCTCCTCGATTCCCTCACCCTCGAGGGGAAGGTTCCAGGCCTCTTCGGGGACATTCGCTTCGGTGGGCGGGACGACCATTCGGATTGAGACATCGGCGGCCACCCGGGCGCCGAACACCAGGCCTTCGAGGAGCGAGTTGGAGGCGAGGCGGTTGGCGCCATGGACACCAGTCGATGCCACTTCACCCACCGCCCACAGACCTGGCACCGAGGTGCGGCCGTCCGTGACTGCGTCGATGCCTCCCATAAAGTAGTGGGCGGCCGGGGAGACCGGCAAGAGATCCTTAGCGGGATCGAGACCGGCAGCACGGGCGTACCCGAGCACGGTGGGAAAGTGGCTGTCGAGGTCGGGGATCATCCGGACGTCGAGAAAAGCTCCGGCCGCCCGGTCGAGTTGCCAGAAGATGGCCCGGGCGACGATGTCGCGAGGGGCCAGTTCGGCATCGGGATGATGGGCGAGCATGAAGCGGCGACCGTCGGAGTCGAGAAGGTGGGCGCCCTCACCTCGCAATGCCTCGGTCAGAAGCGGCATCGGATCAATGCCAGTGTCGAGGGCGGTCGGGTGGAACTGGACGAACTCGAGGTCGGCCAGGCGAACTCCGATCCGGGCAGCCATAGCGAGGCCGTCCCCGGTCACCCCGGCCGGGTTGGTAGTTCGTGCGTAGATGCGCCCGATTCCGCCGGTGGCAAACACCACGGCGGGGGCGAGAAACAGGTGACGCTGCCCTGACGGGTCGGACACGACCAGACCGACCGCGCGGCCGTCCGCCTCGGCCAGGTCGATGGCCCTCCAGCCGTCCAGAACCTCGATCCGGTCGGACTTGCTGGCAGCCTCAGTCAGCGCCCTCATCACCTCCCAGCCGGTGCGGTCGCCTTCGGCATGAATGATGCGTCGGCGGTGGTGCCCGGCCTCCTGACCGAGGGCCAGGTCGCCCTCGGCGTTGAGATCGAAAATGGCGCCGAGGTCGATCAGTCGTTGGATCGCGGCCGGACCCCCGTCGGTGAGGATGTCGACCGCTTCGCGGATGGCGAGGCCGCCGCCGACGGCCATCGTGTCGGCTGCGTGCAGCGAAGGCTGGTCGTCGTGGCCCACCGCCGCCGCGATCCCCCCCTGCGCCCACCAGGTGGATCCGAGCTCTCCCGCCGACATGACAACCGACGCTTCAAGTCCCAAAGCGGTCGAAAGCCCGGCCACCCCGGATCCTACGACCAGAGGAACATCAAGCCGCCGGATCACGTTGAACCGGCCCTTGGGCGACTCACTTCCGTTTGACCGCCAGCATCCGTTCCACGGCCTGTCGCGCCCGATCGGCTATCTCCGGGTCGATCTCGACCGGATACTGCATCAACTCGAGCGCCAGCTTGATGTTGTCGAGGGTGATGCGCTTCATGTGCGGACAGAGGTTGCAGGGCCGAATGAACTCGGTCTCGGGTGCATACTCGGCGACGTTGTCTGCCATCGAGCACTCGGTGATCATCATCACTCTGGCCGGCTGGTTCTCGGTGACCCACTTCTGCATTCCAAAGGTGGATCCCACAAAGTCGGCTTCGGCCAGGACATCGGGCGGACACTCGGGATGAGCAATGACCTGAAGGTCCTCGATGCCGGCGGCTCGCATCGATTGACGGTGATCCCTGATCTCGGCGCCTGTGAAGCGCTCGTGGACCATGCAGGACCCTTCCCACAGCACCACCTCGACATCTGTCTGCGAGGCTACCCAGCGACCAAGGTACTGGTCGGGAGTGAAGATCACCTTGTCGGTGCCGAGCGACTCCACGACCTCCTTGGCGTTGCCGGAAGTGCAGCAGATGTCGGATTCGGCCTTGACCTCGGCCGACGTGTTGACGTAGGTGACGACCGGCACCCCGGGGTGTTGTTCCTTGAGGCGACGGACGTCGGCTCCGGTGATTCCTTCGGCAAGGGAGCAACCGGCCCGGAGGTCGGGGATGAGAACGATCTTGCCGGGGTTCAGGAGCTTGGCGGTCTCGGCCATGAAGTGGACGCCGGCCATGACGATCACGTCGGCGGTGGCCTCCACCGCCATCCGGGCGAGGGCCAGGGAGTCACCGGTGAGGTCGGCCACCGTGTGGTAGATGTCCGGCGTCATGTAGTTGTGAGCGAGGACGACCGCGTTGCGGTGCTTTTTCAGCCGTTCGATCTCCGCAATCGTCGGGGCCAACGCCGCCCTCTCCTCGTCGGGAAGGACGTCGGCTTTGCGGGTCACCTGAAGGAGCGGCAACTACATTCTTTCGATGATGGCGGTGCCGAACTCGGAGGCCTTGACCTCGGTCGCCCCTTCCATCTGACGGGCAAAGTCGTAGGTGACGACCTTGTCGCCGATGGCGCTTTCGAGGCCCTTGACGATGAGGTCGGCCGCTTCGGTCCAACCCATGTACCGGAGCATCATCTCGCCTGAAAGGGTCAGCGAGCCCGGGTTCACCTTGTCGAGGCCGGCGTACTTAGGAGCCGTGCCGTGGGTCGCCTCAAATACGGCGTGTCCGGTCTCGTAGTTGATGTTGCCACCGGGTGCGATCCCGATGCCGCCTACTTCGGCCGCGAGGGCGTCGGAGATGTAGTCACCGTTGAGGTTCAACGTCGCGATGACGTCGTATTCGGCTGGCCGGAGAAGGATCTGCTGCAGGAAGGCGTCGGCGATGGCGTCCTTGACGAGCAACTTGTCGCCCGGCTTACCACCGGAGTCTTCCCACGAGATGGCGACATCCGAAAACTCTTCCTTCACCAGTTCGTAGCCCCACTGGCGAAATGCTCCTTCGGTGAACTTCATGATGTTGCCCTTGTGAACCAGAGTGACCGAGCGCCGATTGTTGGCGACGGCATAGCGAAGGGCAGCCCGGATGAGGCGCCGGGAGCCGGTCTTCGAAACCGGTTTGATGCCGATACCGGAGTCGGGACGGATCTCCCACCCGAATTCCTGATCGAGGAACTCGATGAGCTTGAGAGCACCTTCGGTGCCTTCCTCCAACTCCTTGCCGGCGTAGACGTCTTCCGTGTTCTCGCGGAAGATCACCATGTCGACCTGTTCAGGGTGCCGGACCGGAGAGGGGACACCGGTGAACCAGCGAACCGGACGGAGGCACACGTAAAGGTCGAGCGTCTGGCGAAGGGCGACGTTCAGAGAGCGGATCCCGCCGCCGACCGGAGTGGTCAAAGGGCCTTTGATGCCGACCAGGTATTGACGAAAGGCGTCGACGGTTTCGTCGGGCAGCCATGAGCCGGTCTTGTTGTAGGCCTTCTCGCCGGCCAGGACTTCTTTCCAGGCGATGACGCGGTCGCCCCCATAGGCCTTTTGGACGGAAGCGTCGAGAACCCGCACCGCCGCGGCCCAGATGTCGGGTCCGGTGCCATCTCCCTCGATGAAAGGGATGATCGGGTCGTCTGGTACCTGCAGACCGGAAGGCCCCATGGTGGTGGTCGTGGCCATTTCAAGACTCCTTGGTTGCGCTGGTTTGGAGGGTACCGGCCTTAGCCGCCTTCAAGTTTTCTCGAGACGTGCCGAGGGCGCTGTTAGGAACAGATGCGTCCCGAGTTCGCGCACCCCCCTCGATCGCCCAAAGCGGCGATCGGTCCCCCCGCAAGCAGGGGGACAGCCAGGCAAACCCTGAACAACAAACCTCAAACCCGTCGCTCGGCGGCGGCCAGGGTGTTCACCAGGAGCATTGCCCTGGTCATGGGGCCGACTCCGCCGGGGACCGGGGTGATTGCACCGGCGACCTTCTCAACGCCGTCGAAGTCGACGTCGCCGACCAGCCGGTCATCGTCGAGGCGGTTGATTCCGACATCGATGACGGCCGCCCCTTGCCTGACGTGGGCGGCGGTGATCATTCGGGGAACGCCGACCGCTGCTACCACGATGTCGGCCTGGCGAGTTACCTCGGCGAGGTTGCGAGTCCGTGAGTGCGCGACAGTCACCGTGGCGTCGGTCCCCCGCGACGACAACATCAACGCGAGAGGCCGACCCACCAGAAACGAGCGGCCTACGACCACCGCCCGCGCCCCGGCCACAGAGATCCCGTAATGGTCGAGGATCCTCATCACTCCCGACGGCGTGCAGGGCCGGGGCCCCGGTTGATCCAGCACAAGCAGGCCGAGGTTGAAAGGATGAAGGCCGTCGGCGTCCTTGGAAGGGTCGATAGCACGGACGGCCGATTCTCCGTCGAGATCCCCCGGAAGCGGAAGCTGCACGAGAATGCCGTCGACCGCCGGATCGTTGTTGAGCGAGTCGATCAGGGCTTCGATTTCCCTCTGTGAGATCGAGGCCGGGAGGCCATGGTGAACAGATACCATTCCGACCTCCTCCGCATCGCGCCGCTTGCCACGCACGTAGACCTGGGAGGCAGGGTCTTCACCGACGAGCACCGTCGCCAAGCCAGGTGATCGACCGAGCTTCTTGACACCGATGGCGACCTCGCCTTTGACGGCTGCAGCCACAACCTTGCCGTCGAGGATGATCGCGGACATCAAGGAATCCTAAGGGTGGTGCGTAGTACGTTTCTAGTGTTTGAAGTGGCGGTGGGGGGCCATGACGAAAACCAGGCCGAGTTGCTCGGCCACAGCGAGGATTTCGGCGTCTCGTTTGGAACCGCCGGGGGCGACGATGCCGGTGACTCCTGCCCGGGCCAGCAACTCGATGCCATCGGGAAACGGGAAGAACGCATCCGAGGCCGCCACCGATCCGACGGCCCGCTCGCCCGCCTGGTCGAGGGCTCTCCTGGCCGACCCGACACGGCTCTGGTCGCCGGCCCCAACTCCGACCGTCTTCCCACCGATGGCCAGAACGACCGCGTTGGACTTGGTGTGAGCGGCCACCGTCCAGGCGAGACGCAGATCTTCGAGTTCATTCTGAAGAGGTATGCGGGGAGTTAAGACCTCCCATCCATCGAGGTCGACGACATCTCGCCGCTGGACCACGACCCCATCCTCGACCCGGCGCAGATCGAGATCCATGCCATGCGGGGCCGGGCCCTCGAGAACCCGCAACGACGACTGGGCCTCGAGATCGCCGACCGTCTCGACTGTCGGGGCGATCAAGACCTCGATGAATCGACCGGCAATCATCGAGGCGGCAGCTGCATCCAGCGGCCGGTTGAGTGCGACCACGCCTCCAAAGGCAGCTAGCGGATCGGAATCCCACGCACCCTGAAAGGCCGTGGCGATGTCGTCGCCGACTGCCACCCCGCACGGATTGTTGTGCTTGACGATCACCACGCCGGGGCGAGGGAGGTCGTTCACCAGCCTCCAGGCCGACTCGGCGTCGAGGTAGTTGTTGAACGACATCTCTTTGCCCTGGATCATCCGCGTCCCCGACCACCAGGGGGCGGTGCCGGTTTCTCGATAGATCCCCGCCTGCTGATGTGGGTTTTCGCCGTAGCGAAGGACTGCCTCGCGCTCCAATGTCAATGCCAATCGGGCCGGGACATCGCCGCGTTCGAGCCAGTTGACGATGGCGGCATCGTAGGAGGCGGTGCGAAAGAATGCGTCTTTGGCCAGTGACCGTCGGGTTTCCAGTTCAAGACCTCCAGCCTCGATCTCGTTGGCGACCTGCTCGTACTGCTCGGGCGACGTGACAACGCCCACGAAGTCCTGGTTCTTGGCGGCCGACCGGATCATGGTCGGCCCCCCGATGTCGATCTGCTCGATCGCCTCGTCCCAGGAGGTCGAGGCCACCGCCACCGTCGCCTCGAACGGATAGAGATTGACGACAACAAGCTCGAAGGGTTCGATGCCATGAGCGTCGAGGTCGCGCCGGTGATCCGGATCCGAAAGCCGGGCGAGGATCCCGCCGTGAATGCTTGGATGCAGGGTCTTGACCCGTCCACCAAGCATCTCGGCTGCCTTGGTGACTTCCGAAACAAGGGTCACGGTGATGCCGGCAGTAGCCAGGGCCGCGGCGGTTCCTCCCGAGGACACGATCTCGACTCCAGCCCGAGTGAGCCGGGCACCGAACTCGATGAGGCCGGCCTTGTCGTGAAC
>JANMST010000355.1:0-2631 GCA_031389635.1 Acidimicrobiia bacterium
GCAGGAGGCTGCACCCAAACCGCTCTGAGGAGGATTGACGACCCATGACCACAACAGTCGATCAGGTTCCGGCAGGGCGGACACCAACCGCCGAAGAACAGAGGCTGCAACACCAGCGACGACGCGACCGGATCAGCCGCATCTTTTGGCGGATCGCCGGATATGTGGTCGTGTTCAGCTTCTGGGAGTACGCCTCGGGGGCGATGCTCGATGAACGGCTCCTACCCGGACCAAGCGACATCGTTCGCACCTTCGGGGAAATTCTCAACGGGGGGAGGCTACTCAGCAGCTTCGGTGCCACCCTCACCCGACTCGGCGTTGGGTTCACGTTGGCGTTTGCCATCGGCGCATCGGTCGGTCTGCTAACTCAGATCCGATGGTGGGGAGGGTTCTTCAAGGACAGCATCCTCATCAGCCTCACCGCCCCGGGTCTCGTCTGGGCCCTCACCGGGATTGTCATCTGGGGATTCGATCCTCAAGGCTGGATCTTCGCCATCGTCTTGACCACTTTCGGAATTGTTTCAGTCAACGTGGCGGCCGGGATAAAAGCGCTGCCCAAGGATCTGGTCGACATGGCCAAGGCGTTCAAAGTGAAGCCGTTCGTGCGGCAGCGCGAGATCGTCATCCCCCACCTGGCGCCATTTCTGTTTACGGCCGTTCGGTTCGGTTTCTCGCTCGGGTGGAAGGTGACAGTCCTCACCGAGTTGTTCACCGCCACCAAGGGAATCGGCTTCGAGATGCGGGTCGCGAGCCAGTTGTTCCGGATGGATGAGTTCTTCACGTGGGTTCTTTCCTTCTTTGTCTTCGCTCTGTTCCTGGAGAAGGTCGTTCTCCAGTACTTCGAGCGAAGATTCTTCCGCTGGCGGCCGGAGGTGACCACGTGACGGCGACGGCTGCAGCCCCCCAAGTGGACAAACCGATCCGCCCGGCCAGAGAAGGCAGGGTTCGACGGATCCTCAAGTCACCGGCCTTTGCCCGGATCCTGTTCCCCTTTGCATTCCTGGCCGTCTGGTGGGTCGTCTATTACACGATCGACTCGAGGATCTTCCCACCACCCCAGCAAGTGCTTTCGTTCATGTGGGACGAGATCACATTGAACTCGTTGCTTCGCTATGGAAGCGTGCGAAACAATGTGTACGGGATGTTCGCCATCTCGCTGGCGCGCCTCGGAATCGGCTTCGTCATTGCCATGACCCTCGGAACGATCATCGGGCTGGCGATGGGACTGTCGAAGGCTGTCGACGCCTTCTTCCACGACTGGATCATGGCCATCCTGGCGATGCCGGCGTTGGTGTGGGCCCTGTTCCTGGGCCTGGCGCTCGGGTTCGGGCACGTGGGACCGATCATCGCCGTTGCCCTCACCGGTCTGCCATTCGTGGTCATCAACGTGCGGGAGGGAGTGCGCAACACCCCCAAGGACTTGTTCGACATGGCGCGCTCATTCCAAGTGCCCCAGAAGCGGGTCATTCAGCATGTCTTGATGCCGTCCCTGGCGCCGTTCATGTTCGCGGCCATGCGCTACGGGTTTGCGATCGGATGGAAGGGTTTGGTGATCACTGAGGTGTTTGCCTCCGACGAGGGGGCCGGTTGGACGATCAAGTTCTGGTACGACGCCCACCGAGCCCACGGAGTCATCGGCTACGCCCTGTTCTTCATCCTGTTCGCCCTGTTCTTGGAGCGGACCGTCTTCGAGCGTCTGGAACGACGCACGTTCAAGTGGCGGCCCAAACTCTCTGGCATCGACGTGGTCGAGGGTGCACTCGATGCCGACACCCAGGACGAAAAGGACTTCCTGATCCTCGAGAGAAGTCGTGCAAAGTTCGAGGCTCTGGACAACGATGGAAGAGAGAAACCCCGTGGCTGAGATCGTGGTGAGAAACCTGCACAAGGAATTCGGGATCGGCGAGGACCGAGTCGTGGCGCTCGAGAACGTCAACCTCGACGTCGAGGGTCACGTCTTCGTGTCGATCGTCGGGCCTTCCGGTTGCGGAAAGTCCACCCTGCTCAACATTCTCACCAGCATCGAGACTCCCAGCTCGGGGACGGTCAAGATCACCCAGGACGGCCGCGAGGCCAATTCCGGCTACGTATTCCAGGCGGCGCGCCTGCTCCCCTGGCGCTCAGTCCTCGACAACCTCCTCTTCGTGCAGGGGGAGCGGACCGAGGAGGCCAGGGCACGATGCCAGCGGTATCTGGATATGGTCCAGCTCGGGGACAAAGGCGACAGGTATCCCGGCGAGCTGTCGGGAGGCATGCAACAGCGAGTGGGCATCGCTCGGGCCTTCTCGATCGAGCCCGATGTTCTCTTCATGGATGAGCCTTTCAGCCATCTCGACGCCATCACGGCGAGGTCGCTCCGTCGTGAGCTCCACTCGATGTGGAAGCAGACCGGCAAAACCGTTCTGTTCGTCACCCACGATGTCGGCGAAGCCGTCGAGTTGTCGAATCGAATCCTGGTGTTCGCCAAGGGTGGCAGGCTCCAGGACGACATCGAGGTCGATCTGCCGTTCCCCCGCGACCCTTCGGACGAAGCGGTGGCGGTGGCCAAGGCCCGGGTGCTGAAGAAGTTTGAAGAGTTGGATTTGATAGCCACCTAGGCGAAGCGGAAGACCCAGACGCCAGACGCCAGAC
>JANMST010000373.1:0-4646 GCA_031389635.1 Acidimicrobiia bacterium
ATCTGGCGGCGTAAGTGGCTCGAATACGTCTCGAGGAAATTGATCGGAGACGGCCTCGAAGACGTGGAGGTGAGCATCGATGGTCGGCATCGTTCAACTCTCCACGATCGGCGGCTTAGGTCCGGGCCGGGGAGCCGCCTCTCTCGACCTGGGATGGAGGGGGCTGAGATACATTCGAAAGAAGGAGCAGATGTCCTCTATCAGGTGAGGCCGGTCTCGCAAAAGCCGCTCGCCGCGAGCAGCATCCCCTACCGACGCCATGACTTTCTGACCGGGGAGCGCCTCGAACACCCTCTGGGACTCGATCTTGGCACCGGAATCGAGGGTTCCGACTATCACCATTCGGATTGCCGGTGGGGAGGAGCGGATGGAGGCTTCATCCATCTCCGACAGGTCGGGAGTGACGAACACCTGAGCCGGGGCCTCGGCGTCCAATCCGAGCCGCAACGCTCCACGGCACGCCCGGCCCGCCAGGACTAGTCCGCAATGCCCCCAAACGCGGTTCACATGCCTTACAAGGATGGCCACATCGCTCTCCAGGCTGTTCGAATCCGCTTCGCCGTCGGAGAGACCGTGGCCGCGCAGGTCGACCGCGATGACATGAAAGCCCGCATCTGCAGACATCTGCAGAGCGGCGCCCCAGGCGTCGAGATCGCCGTCTTCGTCGTGGACCAAGACGACCGGTGGACCGAGCACCAACCATTCGTGGCCGCGGAGCTTGGTCCCGGTTTCCACCTCGACCTCGATCGCCAGAGGTCCCACCGTCACAGGGATGCAAAGCTTTGCGGGTTGTAACACCGGAGCAACCGATCACCGTCGAATTCAAGCGGAGGATGGTCCTTCCAGCATACTTCGATGGAGAAAGGACAACGCGGGGCGAAGTAACACCCGGGAGGCGTGAACTGCGGCGGGGGAACCCTTCCAGGGATCGAATACAGCGGTTCCTTGCGAGCGCTTACGTGTGGAAGCGCGTGAATCAAACCCTGCGTGTAAGGATGTTGCGGATCGGCGAAGAGTTGATCCACTGGAGCCTGCTCAACGATCTCTCCCGAGTACATCACGGCTACCCGATGAGCCACGGAGGCCACAACCGCCAGGTCGTGAGTGATTAAAAGCATCGCCATCTGGCGCTGACGCTGCTCATCTACGAGGCGATCGAGGATCTGGGCCTGGACTGTTACATCGAGAGCCGTGGTGGGTTCGTCAGCGATCAGCAGGTCCGGGTCAAGAACCAACGCCATGGCGATCATTACACGCTGGCGCATGCCACCGGAAAGCTGATGGGGATAGGCGTCCATTCGCGACTTGGCGTCCGGGATCTCTACTTCGGCCAGTGTCGCCAGAGCCAGTGCGGTGGCGGACGCGTCGTCACTACCCCGGTGCACCTTGATAAGCTCTTTGAGGATGCTTCCGACGGTGAACGATGGGTCGAGCGAGGTGAGCGGGTCTTGGAAGATCATCGAGATCTCCTCTGCCCGGATCGCTCTGATGTCCCGCTCGGCGGCGGAGACCAGCTCCCTGCCTTTGAACCGAATGCTCCCGCCTGTTATCTGAGCTGCTTCGGGGAGCAGTCTCATGACCGACAACGCGGCGACCGTCTTTCCGCAACCACTCTCTCCTACCAGGCAGACGATCTCATTCGGATAGATGTCGAGCGATAAGCCCCGCACGACATCAAAGGTGAGCCCGTCGGAATGGATGGTGGTAGTCAGGTTCCGAAGCGAGAGAACCGGATCTACCACGACCGCTTCGCTCATGCGCGACGAAGCCGCGGATTGGCGACGACATAGCCCAGGTCCGCCAGCCAATTGCCGATGACAACGAGGGCGACCAGGACGAGCGAGAAGAACTGAGCTACCGGGTAATCGCGGCGTAGCACCGCATTGACAAGGACTTGACCGAGTCCCGGCCATCCGAAGATCGTCTCGACCACCAGGGCGTAACCAACGATCTGGCCGATCCTCAGGCCTGCCAATGAGATGATCGGGATCAGCGCATTCCGCAAGGCATGCTTTCCGATCACCCGGAACTCGCTCAGACCGGCGGCTCGCGCGGTTCTCACCCAATCCTGGCCGAGGTTCTCGAGCATCGCTGATCGGGTCATGCGGACAGTAAGAGCAATGCCCTCAAATGCCAGCACCCCCGCAGGCAGGACCAGATGCCGAAGTTCGCAACAGCCGGCGCTAGGAAGCAGATGCAAGGTGGACGCAAACAACCAGATCGCCAGGAGCGCCAACCAGAAGTTGGGAATCGCCATACCAGTCACGGAGAACGTCATGATTCCCTGATCAGCAGCCCGGTTGCGCCGCACCGATGCCCAGATCCCTAACGGAATCCCTATGGCGAAGACCAGAACAAACGCAGCGGCGCCGAGGATGAGGCTGTTCTTCCCGTGCCTGATCAGCATGTCGCCGATGTCAGCATTGTTGGTCAAAGAGTTGCCCAGATCCCCGGTGAGGATGCGGCCGGCGTACTGGAAGTACTGCACATAGATGGGAGCCGTAAGACCGAGACGCTCGCGGAAGGCTTCACGTTGCGCGGCCGTCGTCGATGCCGGCAGCGCGGCGGCGGTGGCGTCGCCACCAGATAAGCGGATCGCATAGAACACCGCTATCGACGACAAGATCAGAATCAAGATCATGTATCCGGTGCGGCTTAGGATCCTCCTCACGATTCCATCCTTTTGGCTTCGTGGCGCAGTCGAGGGTCGAACACATCTCGCAAACCGTCGCCGATCAGGCTTACCGAGAGAACCATCAGCACGATGGTGATGCCGGGCAGGGTCGACTCCCAATGGTTGATCTGGAGATAGTTACGGCCCTCAGCGACCATCACCCCGAGACTTGGGAGCGGCGGCTGTGCGCCTAGACCAATGAACGAGAGCGCCGCTTCGGCGATGATTGCCACCGCCACGTAATAGGAAGCGAGCACGAACGTGGGGGCGAGGATGTTGGGAAGGACATGGCGAAACATGATCCGCCCAGAAGAGAATCCACCAGCCCTGGCCGCCTCAATGAACTCGCGCTCCTTGAGGACAAGCACCTCACCTCGCACCACCCTGGCAATAGCCGCCAGGTTGACAAGGCCCACCGCTAGAACCACCGGAAACAGTCCTTCGCCTAGACCGCCAGCAAACAGTACCGCCACCAATATCAGAGGAAAGCCCCAGACGAAATCAGTGACTCCGCGGATGGTCCGGTCGCGCCAGCCTCCGCTGAATCCTCCGACCAGCCCCAAGAGAATCCCGAGGATCATCGACATAACAGTTACCCCGAGCGCGACAAGGAGCGAGACCCGAATTCCCACAAACAAGCGCTGGGCCACATCGCGACCGAGGTGGTCGGTCCCCAATAGATAGAAATGACGAGTCTGGTCTGGCAGGTCGGCGGTGGAAAACGGGGATAGATGGATGTTGCGAAGCTGTTGGGATTCGTAATCCGATCCGAGTACGGCTGGCCCCAGGACCGCACCGGCCAGCACCACCAGGCCTAGAACGGTCCCGGCAATAACCAGCCGGTTGCGTCGGGCTCCCTGCAGGAGGCGCTGAATCGTTCCCCGGTGCTGGCTGTCTTCAAACGCGAGGAGCTGCGCCTCCCAGGCGCGCTTGTACTCGTCGACGGTGGTCTGGGTCATCTCCCGGAGGTGGCCTTGATTGTGATTGTCCGGCAGCGACCCTAGTGGCTCGTTACGCCTCGATCCACACGTCGTTATAGAACGGGTAAAGGTTCCAAACGTAGGGCGCCCACCCATGGACACGGTTGCTCTTCACGAACGTGGCGTTCTGGTTCATGAGCGACAGGAACGGCAGTTCCTCCGCCCATGCAAGCTGGAACTCCGAAGCCGAGGCTTGAGCCTCCTCCGGAGTCGCGGAATTCTGCCAATTCTGGATAGCCGCGTCGATGCGCGGTACTACGGCATGGGAGAAGTTAGGCACCGGTATGAAGGCGCTTCCAGCAAACAAGGTAAGGACGTCGATCGGGATCGGCCACAGCCAGAAGAAGAGTGACATCGGCACCGAATCGCGGCCGGGGGCAGACTGCCTTTCGAAAGCAAGAGCTCGGTCCACTGCATTCACCTGGGCGTCGACACCGACTTCCTTGAAGGCGGCCGACACCGCCGAAGCCACTGCCTGCTGGGTCGATTCAATCTCCACCATCAACTCGAACGCGAACTTGCCACCTTCTCGTTCCCGAATCCCATCGGCTCCAACCACCCATCCCGCCGAGTCGAGCAGCTCGTTGGCCCGAGCGACGTCATAGTTGTTCAACGCCTCCACCGCCGGGTCGTAGTTACGGTCGGTAGTGGGAAACGGACCGTACGTTGCGGCGCCGTTCCCGGACAGGATGGCGGCCACCATCCCTTCCCGGTCGAGAGCGTAAGACAGTCCCTGTCGTGTCTCCTGGTCACCGAAGAACTCCGGGTAGTCGTGATTCATCGACAGTATGAAGCCGGACCACTCCGGGAACTTGTAAACCGTCAAGTCGGGGTTGCCCTCGAGACGGGCGACATCGGTGTGGGCCGGCCCAATGACGGTGTCGATGTCACCGTTCTCGAGCTGAGTAGCCCGTTGCGAGGCCTCGGTGATCACCGTCCATCGGATCGAATCCAGATAGGCCGGCCCCTTGTTCTCGAAGAACGGCGTCCGC
>JANMST010000395.1:0-5600 GCA_031389635.1 Acidimicrobiia bacterium
GGCTTGAGGCTTGAGACTTGAGGCTTGAGGCTTGAGACTTGAGGCTTTTATAGCTTCGTTCCTTCCAGGGTCCAGAAAGTCATGCCGTAGGTCGAGACGATTTCCTCGACGAGAATCGAGCGCTCGGCGGCGACATCCGACGATTCCAATCTGGCTCGAAGCTGGCGGAAACGGCCGATCTCCTCCCCGCCCCTACGGCGGATTGACTCAACCAGGTCGACGGCCTCGGCCTTCTCCAGCGATACCAACTCCTCTTCAAGGCGGTCGAATGCCTCGGCGATGTCCGCCATCCGTTTCTCCGGGTTCTCGACCGTCGTCAACAGTCGCAAGGAGATACCGGAAGCCGAGAAGATGCCGAGGTAATAAGACAGAGGCGCATAGTGCTCGACTCCATAGACGTCGTGATAGTGCAGGCGCCACCAGCGCTCCGCCTCCGATCGCCCCAACAGTGTCAGGCCGAACAAGCCGTAGTGACCGTCCTTCCTCATGAAGTCGACGGCGCTTCCGTTGGGAATCTCGAGGAAGACTTTGCCTCCTCCCTTCATCACCGATGCGAGGTTGCGAGCACAACGGAGCGGGTCGACGACATGTTCGATGACGTCGTTGCACAACACGATGTCGAAAGTTCCCCAGCGATCGACCACCCCGTCGGAGGTGATGTCCTCGATGGCAAGTTCACCCGACACTTGATGATCGGCCAATTGAAGGCGAGCCAGGTCGATGAGCTTGGAGTCGATGTCGACTCCCACCACCCGGCCCGCCCCGGCCTCCCTCGCCGCCACGAGGAAGCCGCCGTAGGCGCATCCGACATCGAGAACCTTGCGACCGGCGAAGGCCTCGGCTCCACCCATCGAAGCCACCGCCTGACGGCCCCGTTCGACGGAGGAAAGCGTGAAGTCGATCCACATCTGGACCGTGGGGTCCTCGACCCGATCGGTGTCCACCTTGTACCGCTTGAGGGCGGCGGCTTTGAACGTAATCCCCGCCGCCGGCTGGGGTCGCAGGCGCCTGACGACCTTCCGAATGAATACCCGCGGGGTCACAGAACAACAGTAGGCAGTGCTGACTAGCTGCCTACTGTTCTATCAATGGTTCCCGAGCCCGCAGCCGGATTGGCCGATCTCATCGAGAGGTTCGATCACATCTCTTTGGGGGTCAAGAGCGTCGAGGCAGCCATGCCCCTGATCAACCTGCTCGGAGCCACCTTCATCAACGGTGCCGACCACATTCGCAACGACTTCCGCTGGGTTCAGTTCCAACTGGCGGACGGATCCCGACTGGAATTGATCGCACCGTTGTCGCCCGGTTCCTTTCTGCAGAAATTTCTCGACAAGCGAGGCGAAGGACTCCACCACGTGACCTACAAGGTCACCGATGTCGAGGTCGCCGCCGCCCGGGCCAGCTCCCTCGGATACAGGACGTCGGGGCTTCACCTCCACCCCACCTGGAGCGAGGTCTTTCTTCACCCGAGTGAGGCTCACGGGGTCGTCATCCAACTGGCGGCCTGGCCCGACGACAACCTCTGGTCGGGGCACACTCTCGAAGACGTGCTGGCCGGCCGGTCGATCGATGAAAGCTGATCGGACCCACCGGAACCCGGCGGTCGCAGCCGTCGTCTCATTGAGATGAGAGGTCGCCAAATGAGAGGACGCCAGTTGAGAGGACGAGCATTGCTTTCCCTCCTGATCCTTCTGGCGGCGTGCGGTGGCGGCCCGCTGGCGGCCGGCACCGACGGCGAGGTCGCTCGGGGATCGGCACCGTTCGAACCTTCGGCCCCGCCGTCGGACATCGCGGCAGTGGTGACAGCCGACACGGCCTTCGGGCTTGAGCTGATGAGCCGGGCCTGGACCGGAGACAACCTGATCATCTCCCCCTTCAGCATCGCCACCGCCCTCGGCATGCTCGAAGCCGGGGCTAGAGGTGAGACGCGGGCGCAGATGGCCGAAGTCCTCCACGAAACTCTTTCGGATGAGAGTCTCCACGATGCCCGCGGCACCCTGCTGGCGGCCCTGGCCGCCGAGGAGGCCCCCACCGACGAAGAACCTCCTCCTTTCACCCTGAGGGCGGTCAACTCACTGTGGGCACAGCGTGGCTATCCGATCCTGGCGGAATATCTCGAACTGCTGTCCGGCAGTTACGACGCCGGAGTCTCTCTTCTCGACTACACGTCCGACCCCGAGGCAGCCCGGGTCGTGATCAACGACGCCGTCGCCGAACAGACCGAGCAGCGCATCACCGACCTCATCCCCGAAGGAGTCATCACCGAATTGACCCGGTTGGTCCTGACCAACGCCGTCTATTTCAAGGCCAATTGGCTCAATGAGTTCAGCCCCGACCTCACCTCGGACGGCACCTTCCGAACAGCAGCCGGTGACGATGTCAGCGTCCCGATGATGCATTCCTCCTCCCGGATCCAGTACGTCGACCACGACGGCTACACCGCCGCCTGGCTGCCGTACGTCGGCGACGCCACGATGATGGCGATACTCCCCGACGACGACATCGACGGTCTCCTGGGAACGCTGACGGTTGACGAATTGGCCGAGGCGAGCCGGTCGGCCGAGGGCTTCCAGGTCGATCTGACGATGCCCCGATTCGAGTTTCGTTCCCAACTCGGCCTCGCCCCGGTCCTGAAGGGTTTGGGGATGGAGGCAGCGTTCTCGCCGCCTCCGGGCGACGGCACCGCCGACCTGACCGGGATCGTCGAGGCACGAGAGCTGTACGTCCAGGATGTGATCCATGAGGGCTTCGTGAAGGTGGATGAGAAAGGCACGGAGGCGGCAGCCGCGACTGCCATCGTCGTCGGGGCCACCTCGATGCCCGAGCCTGCCTCCCTGATCCTCGACCGCCCCTTCCTCTTCCTCATCCAGCACCAGGCCAGCGGAGAGGTCCTGTTCGCCGGAATCGTGGCCGACCCATCCGCCTGAGGAGCGTTCGGCCAGGCTTGCCAAAACGCCGGGCTGCTGCCAACTTGCGGCCGATGCCTATCGTGGCCGGGGTTCCGGTGAAGTCGTTCTCCGCCGCCAAGAAGAGGCTGGCCGCAGCCATTGCCCCCGAGACTCGCATCGCCCTGAGCCAGGAGATGGCGAGGAGGACCTGCACCCTGTTGGCCGAGGTGGGAGCGAGACCGCTGGTGCTGGCCGCCGACACCGAGGTGGCGAGGTGGGCAAAGGCCCTCGCACTGGAGGTAGTGCTCGACGAGGGGTTGGATCTGAATCAGGCCGCCGCGGCTGCGGTTGCGGTCGCCTCCGATCAGCCGTGGCTCCTGCTCCACGCCGACCTCCCTCTGCTCGATTCCGAGGTACTTGCGAGGTTGCTGGCCGCCGTCAGTGACGGGCAGCCGGTGATTGCGCCCAGCCGCGACGGAGGCACGCCGGCGATCGGTGCGAGCGTGACGGCGTTCGCCTTCAGCTACGGCCCCTCGAGCTTCCACCGTCATCTCCGAATGCTCGCTCCCTCCGACCCGACCGTGCTGGTCGACCCGAGACTAGCGATCGACCTCGACGAACCGACCGACCTGGAGGTGGTCCGACGGCGGGTGCCGTGGATCGCCACCGTTCTCGATAGCCTCGACCAGTCGTGACCAACCTCTACGCCGACGCCGTCACTTCCAACCGCCCGGATCTCCTTCCCATCCCGGAGCGTGCCCTGACCATCGGTGCCCATCCCGACGATGCCGAGTTTGGAGCGGGCGGCACCCTCGCCCGCTGGACCAGGGAGGGAAGCCAGGTCTCGATGATGATCGTGACCGACGGCTCGAAAGGGTCGTGGGACCAACAGGTCTCCGCAGCCGACCTCGCCAAACTCCGGGCCGCCGAACAGATCGCCGCGGCTGAAACGATGGGGGTGACGGGCGACCTCGTCCACCTCGACTACGTCGATGGCGAACTCGAATATTCGATGGAGCTGCGCAAGCGGATCTGTGAGTGGATCAGGCGCCTCCGCCCCAATGTGGTTCTCTCACACGATCCCTGGAAGCGCTACATGCTCCACCCCGATCATCGCGCCACCGGGATGGGAACGATCGACGGTGTGGTGGCTGCCCGCGACCACCTCTTCTACCCGGAGCTCGGACTCGAGAAGCATCGCCCGGATGCGATTCTCTTGTGGGGCGCCGACCAGCCGGACTACTGGGAGGACATCGGCCCGACCTTCGACATCAAGATCGCCGCTCTTCTGTGCCATTCGAGCCAGACTCAAACGACGATGGACGACGCCACCAACGGCGACGATGCGCGTACCGCCTTCATTACGAGAATGAGAGAGTGGTCCGCCCGCAACGGCGAAGCAGTAGGCCTGGCCCAGGCTGAATGTTTCAAACTGCTGAGACCGTAGAGCGGGTTCGAGTTTGAGGTCAGAGGTTTGAGGTCAGGAAACCGACCTTCGCGCGTCAGTCAGCCCAACTTCAAACTTCAAACTTCGACCAGGCGGCCGAAGGCCCTCCGCCGAATTACTTGATCGCGTCGCCTGTTTCTTTGTCGAAGAAGTGGAGCTTGGCCGTCTCGATCACGAGCTTGGCATCTTCGCCATTTTTGGGCGCAAAGTCCGGATCAACCCTGGCGGTGAACTTGGTCTCGTTGCCAAGGGTGGTCGGATCGGTCCCCTGGTCGGCGAGGAGCTCGCGGATGTCGAGGGTGATCACGGGTGGCGAGGGCTTGAGGAAGTGGACGAACGCCTCGGAGCCGAGTTGTTCGACCAGCCCGACCTTGATGTTGATCGTCTGCTCGGGATCGGCGTTGGGCACCGCAGCCACCAGCTCGAAGGCCTCAGGGCGGATCCCGATGACGACTTCCTTGCCCTTGTAGTCAGCCAGCGACTTGCGGTTCGCCACGACGGTCGGATCGATCTTGACCCGATCGCCGGCGAAGGTGATGTAGAGCTGGTCACCGGTGCCTTCGACCTGCCCGTAGACGAAGTTCATCGAGGGGCTACCGATGAAGCCTGCCACGAAGAGGTTGTCGGGGTTGTCGTAGAGGTTGCGGGGGCTGTCGACCTGCTGGAGGCGGCCCTTGCGGATCACCGCTACTCGATCGCCCATCGTCATCGCCTCGACCTGATCATGGGTGACATAGACAGTCGTGGTCCCGAGACGCTGCTGGAGCATCCCGATCTCCGAACGCATCTGCACCCGCAACTTCGCATCGAGGTTGGAAAGGGGCTCGTCCATGAGGAAGGCGGAGGGCTCGCGGACGATGGCCCGGCCCATCGCCACCCGCTGGCGCTGTCCACCTGAGAGAGCCTTGGGCTTGCGTTCGAGGTACTCGGTGATCTCGAGCACCCTGGCGGCCTCTGACACACGGCGTTTGATCTCGTCTTTGCTCATCTTGCGCAGCTTCAAACCGAAGGCCATGTTGTCGTAGACGCTCATGTGGGGATAGAGCGCATAGTTCTGGAAGACCATGGCGATGTCGCGATCCTTCGGCGGCACGTTGTTGACCAACCGCTCGCCGATGTAGATCGCGCCGGCGGTAATCTCTTCCAGGCCGGCCAGCATCCGCAACGCGGTGCTCTTGCCGCAGCCGGACGGGCCGACCAGGACCAGGAACTCCTTGTCGTGGACCTCCAGCGTCAAGCCGTTGACGGCGGTCACGTCGCCGAAC
>JANMST010000417.1:0-9482 GCA_031389635.1 Acidimicrobiia bacterium
CCTTGCCCCCGAGCTCCAGGTGAACTCGCTTGAGGGTGTCGGCGGCGGTCTTCATGACCTTCTTGCCGGTTCCCGTCGACCCGGTCAACGAGATCATCCGCAGGTCGGGATGTTCGACGAGAGCCTGTCCGGTGTCATTACCCCCGGTGACCACGTTGAGTACTCCGTCGGGGATCCCGGCCTCCTTGGCCAGTTCCCCGAGCATGAGGGCGGTGCGGGGTGTGCCAGGGGCGGGCTTCAGCACGGTGGTGCAACCGGCAGCCAGGGCGGGTCCGATCTTCCAGATCGCCATTGCCAGGGGGTAGTTCCACGGTGCGATCTGTCCGATCGGGCCCACGGGCTCCCGCCGCAGCATCGACGTGTATCCGGTCATGAAATCGCCCGAAGCCGTGCCGGCGATGTTGCGTGCCGCAGCTGCGAAGAAGCGCAGGTTGTCGACCGCCATCGGCAGGTCGGCTCCCAGGGAGCCACCGGCGTATGGCTTACCGGTGTCCTCCGATTCGACCCTGGCGAACTCCTCCGCCCGGGTTTCCAGCATGTCGGCCATCCGGTGGATCGCCAGAGCCCGGGCTCCGGGACTTAGCTTCGACCAGCGGCCATCGAAGAAGGCGGTGTTGGCGGCCTTGACCGCGTTGTCGACATCGGCCGCGCTCCCGTCGACCACGCTGCCGACCACATCGCCGGTGGCCGGGTTCTCGACCTTGAGCTCGCCCCCGCCCTGTGAGTCCGTCCACCGACCATCTATCCAGAGCTTCTCGCTCATCCTGACTCCTGTCTTCGTATCGCTTTCATCTAGTGCTCGTCAGCCCGGCGTGCGAACCGCTGGCTAAGGATTATCGGCAAGAAGGTCAGCACCACTACCAGCACGGCCACGACGTTGGTCACCGGGCGCTGCCGCGGCCGCACCAAAGACGAGAAGATCCAGATGGGGAGTGTCTGCTGCTGCCCGGCCGTGAAGGTCGTCACGATGATCTCGTCGAATGACAACGCAAAGGCCAGCATGCCGCCGGTGACCAGGGCCGGGGCGAGTTGAGGGAGGAGCACGTGTCGGAACGTCTGCCAACCGCTCGCTCCCAGGTCCATCGACGCCTCCAAGAGCGAAGGTGATGTGCGTCGCATACGCGCTATGACGTTGTTGTAGGCAACTGCGACACAAAAGGTGGCGTGGCCGATCACCAGCGTCCAGAAGCCGAACGAGAGATCGGCCAGGTTGATCGCCGAACGCAGGGCGATCCCGGTGATGATGCCGGGGAGGGCGATCGGAAGCACGATGAACAGAGACAGGGTTTCCCTCCCGAAGAAGCGAGATCGCCAGATGGCCCCAGCAGCGAGAGTCCCGAGGATCAAGGCCACTCCGGTGGCGACCGAGGCCACCGTCAGCGATAGGGAGAGTGCTTCGCGGATGTCGGGGTTGGCGGCAGCGACGCCGAACCATCGGGTCGTCAGTCCCGGCGGCGGGAACTGAAAGCTGGCTTCCTCAGTTGTGAATGCATAGAGAAAGACGAGGAAGATCGGGACGTGCAGGAACGCCAGGACCGCTCCTGCCACCCACGCCAGCCCCTTACCTCCTTTCACGGTCGCACCATGTTCATGACTCGGCACCAGTCATCAGATAGTCTCGAAGGCGCCGAGTCGCCGGGCGAGAGTGAGGTATATGGCCATCACTGCGATCGGGACGAAGGAAAACGCGGCGGCGGCGGGAAGGTTGCCGGCGACACCCTGCTGGCTGTAGATGGCCAACCCGATGAAGGGGCTGGAGTCACCGATGACGGTCGGGATGATGTAATCGCCCAGTGTCAAAGAGAAGGTGAAGATCGAGCCGGCCGCAACGCCGGGGATCGAGAGGGGCCAGACAATCTTGCGAAAGGTGGTCCCGGGCTTTGCTCCGAGATCGGCTGACGCCTCCAGGTAGGACCGCGGGACCCGTTCCAAGGCGGTCACGATCGGGAGGATCATGAAAGGCAGCCAGATATAGAGGAAGACCACGAACTGCCCGAGGTACGAGACCGACAAAGACGGTCCCCCGATCACCGGCAGGTCGAGGATGCCCTCGAGCACACCGCCCAGTCCCAGCCTCGTCAGAACCCAGTTGACGATTCCTTCTGCCGCCAGGATCAATTTCCAGGCATAGACCCGGACCAGGTAGGACGACCACAAGGGGAGCAGCACCGCCAGCACCATCCACCCCTTGACGCGAGTTGATGCATAGCGGGCGATGTAATAGGCCAGGGGAAGGGCGACGACCACCGCGGCCACAGTGACCGCCGAGGCCATACCGATGGTCCGCCCCATCACCGCCCGGTTGGCGGGGGTGAACAACTCTCGCCAGGTATCCAGCGTCGGGGTGCGATCGATGGTGCCGGCAAAATTGTCGAGGCTGAAGAAGCTCTGAATGAGAAGGGAGGCGAGCGAGCCCCCGTATACGCCGACCAGCCATACTACCGGAAGGGCCAGCAAAAGGGCGAGCCGCAGCCGCCGACGGCGGTACAGGGCAGCCGCGATCCGGCGGATGGGGCGCGAGCTCTGGGTGGCAGCTGTCATGTGGAAAAGAGGGGGCCGGTTGAGCCCGGCCCCCTCTCACTGGTGTTTTACCGGCCGCCGATCACGGCGAGGTAGTCCGTGACCCACTTGTAGTAGGGCACGCACGTGCCACCGGCTCCGAGACAGTCCTCGGTCGGGGTCTGCCAGAACTTCACGCGGTCGAAGTTCTGGAGGCCGTTGATATTGCATCCGTCCGGCCCGAGGAGTTCGTTGCCGTCGCAGGCCGATGGAACCGCCGGGACCGATCCGAACCAGGCCGCCAGATCGCCCTGGATCCCGCTGGTGATGGAGTGGTTAAGCCACTTGTAGGCACAATTGGGATTGGGGGCATTGGTGTGCATCATCGTGGTGTCGGCCCATCCGGTCGCACCTTCATCGGGGACCACGCTGGCGACGGGGGCGCCGCCGCCCTGAAGGATGTTCACCTGGAACGGCCAGCTCGAGGACGCTGCCACCCCTTCGTTGGTGAAGTCGTCGATCTGGATGAAGGCGTCATGCCAGTACCGACCGACCAGGTCGCGCTGCTGGCGGAGCAGGTCGAGGGCAGCGTCGTACTGCTCCTGGTTGAGGGCGTACGGCTGCTCGACGCCCATGAACAAGGCTGCGTCGGCAATGTAGATAGGTCCGTCGTAGGCCTGGACCCGGCCAGCATTCGACTCTCCGTCGGGCAGTATCTGCTCTTCGAAGACCACGCTCCACGAGGTCGGAGGTGTGTCGCCAAAGACTTCCGTGTTGTAGGCCAGCACGTTGGCGCCCCAGTCATAGGGAACTCCATAGTGCTTGCCTTCGACGGTGTGCCACGGGGCGTCTTGCAGTCTCGGGTCGACGGTGTCCCATCCGTCGATGAGGTCGAGGTTGATCTCCTGGACGGTGCCACCCGCGATCAGGCGGTTGCTGGAATCGCCCGACGCCGTGACCAGGTCATATTCGTTGGACCCGGTCATCAGGGCCGTCATCTCGTCCGATGTTCCGGCCGTCTTGACGTTGACCTGACAACCACTGTCGGCTTCGAACTGGGTCACCCAGTCATAGGCCGGATCGGTTGAACCATCTTCGATGTACCCGGCCCAGGCAACGATGTTGACCTGACCTTCGCTCTCACCGATCTCCGTCGGAAGGGCGGTGCCTTCCTCCCCGCCATCGGTCGCGCCTCCGCCACAAGCAGCCGCAATCAGAACCATCATTGCCAGCCACACGATCAGTCTCGATCGCATGTCTATCTCCCTCCGTCTTATTCGTTGGCTCCGGCGAGCGCCGGTGCCGGCTTTTCCGTCTCGGCCAAGGGCCGCGACGAATCCTCGTCCCAACTCAACGTGACCCGTTGCCCCTGAACAGCGCGGGGAATGCCGCGCACGTCCAGATTCTGGCTGGTCACGAGCAACTCTCCGTCCGGAACCGCCACCCGCAGGCGATTAAAGGCACCCATGTACACCGACTCGGTGACGGTCCCTTCGATGGCATGGGTACCCCCAACCTGGGGCGTTCCGGCCGCAGAGACTGAGATCTTCTCGGGGCGGACTGTGAACGAGCCCGGTTTGCCGGTAACCCGCAGTGCCAAATCACCGGAGATGATGTTGGAAGTGCCCACGAAGCCGGCCACGAACGAGTTCACGGGGCTCTCGTAGACCTCGGCGGGCGTCCCCACCTGCTCGACTCGCCCGTGATTGAAGACCGCCAGCCGATCGCTCATCGTGAGAGCTTCTTCCTGGTCATGGGTCACAAAGATGAACGTGATGCCGACCTCGCGCTGCAACGCCTTCAATTCGGTCTGCATCGCCTGACGGAGCTTCAGGTCGAGGGCACCAAGCGGTTCGTCCAGCAGCAAGACCGAGGGGCGATTGATCAACGCCCGGGCGAGAGCAACCCGTTGGCGTTGGCCGCCCGAGAGCTGGGACGGCTTGCGACCCCCGAAACCCTCCAACCTCACGAGCGCCAGAGTCTCCTCGACCCGGCGCTTGCGCTCGGCTTCAGGGCTCTTCCGCACCATCAACGAATAGCCAACGTTGTCGGCCACCGTCATGTGGGGGAACAGGGCGTAGTCCTGAAAGACCGTGTTCACGTCGCGGTCGTACGGCGGCAGGCCCGAGACATCCTGGCCGTGAAGGAGGATGCGACCGGAAGTTGGGAGTTCGAAACCGGCGATCATGCGTAGGCAGGTGGTCTTGCCGGAACCCGACGGCCCGAGCATGGCAAAGAACTCGCCGTCGGCGATCGCCAGGTCCACGTTGTCAACGGCCACGACGGTGTCAAAGGCCTTCTTGACCTTCTCGAAGGTGACCGCCTGCTTCCCTGCTGACTGGTTCATTGCTGACGGGCGAGTGTATGGGGGACGTCTTTGAGCATGCCGGATGGAATCAGGGGTGTTCTGAACCGCCATTCAGCAGGTCCCGTCCCGGCTTCCCTACTCTCCCGGGCGATGCGTCTCGTGATCGCACGCTGCACAGTCGACTATGAGGGTCGTCTCTCCGCCCACCTCCCGGAAGCCGTCCGCTTGATCATGGTGAAGGCGGACGGGTGCGTCGCCATCCATGCCGACGGCGGCGCCTACAAGCCGCTCAACTGGATGAACGCTCCCAACACCCTCCTCGAATTGGAGCATCGATGGGAAGTGGCAAACTTCAAAGGCGAGCGCCTGGTCATCGACCTGCACGAAGTCATATCTGACCACCACGTGGCTCTAGGGGCGGATCCTGGCCTCCAAAGGGACGGGGGTCGAAGCCCACCTCCAGGAGCTGCTGGCGGACAAGCCCTGGGTGCTGGAGGAGGGTCTGGTCCTCCTCCGCCGGGAATACCCGACCGACCTGGGGCCGGTCGACCTCATGTGCACCGACGTCAACGGCACGCTGGTCGCGATCGAAGTGAAGCGGAGGGGTGAGATCGATGGTGTCGAGCAGCTGGCTCGCTATGTCGAACGTCTGTTGCTGGATGGGCGCTTCGGCGCCATCAGGGCGATGTTCGTCGCCCAGTCGATCACACCCCAGGCGCGGATCCTCGCCATGAGTCGGAACATCGAAACAATCGAAGTGGACTACGACGGACTGCGCGACGCCGAGTCGAGCACGCTCCGACTGTTCTGACGACGGGCGAATCTTGTTCGACATCGTCCTCTATCATCCGGAGATCCCGCCCAACACCGGGAACTGCATGCGGTTGGCGGCCAACACTGGCTGTCGTCTCCACCTGATCGAACCTCTCGGTTTCACCCTCGACGACACCAAGCTGCGCCGGGCGGGGATGGACTATCGGGACCGGGCTGTGGTCCATGTTCATCGCGACGTCGAGATTTGGAAGGCCGTCGCAGGTCCCTCCCGGGTGTTTGCCCTCTCCGGGTCGGGAACCACCCGCTATTCCGATGTGGCCTTCGAGCAGGGCGACAGCTTTCTCTTCGGTCCCGAGTCGGTGGGCTTGCCGGCCGAAGTCCTGGCGGCCGGGTGGATCACCGACGTTCTCCGGATCCCGATGCAGCCCGGTGTGCGCAGCCTCAATCTGGCCAACGCAGCTTCAATCGTGATCTATGAAGCCTGGCGCCAGAACGGCTTTTCTTGGTAGCGGGTCAACCGGCCAGGAGGCGCAAGGCGATCGCCTCCGCCAGCACCGCCTTCTCGAGGTCGGCGAGATCCTGGCTCTCATTGGGGCCGTGGATGGAAGAGGTGGGATCACCGGCCCCGATCAAGAGGATCGGCGCGCCCTTCATCCTCTCCGAGAATGACGCAACGAAGGGAATCGAGCCCCCAACCCCGGCTTCGACGGCGTCGACTCCCCAGGCCTCGGCCATCGCCTGGCGGAAGGCGTCGTAGACAGTTCCCTCGGTCTCGAGTTTGAAAGCGTCGCCGTAACCTTCGCCCGAGATGGTGAGCTGAGCCCCCCAAGGGACGTTCTGTTCGAGATGGCTGCGGAGCGCAGTTACCGCAGCCGGGCCGTCCTGGCCCGGGGCGATCCTCATGCTCACCTTGGCTCTCGCCACCGGGACCAACTGATTGATGGCTTCGTCGATGGTGGGCGCGTCGATGGCCAGGACCGAGATGGCGGGCTTGGAGAAGAGCCGGGAAGTGAGGCCGCCACTTCCGATCAAGGCGACTTGCTCGAGGGCTCCCGCGGCGTCGCGCAACTCCTGCTCGGTGAGGTCGAGCGGGTCTGATTCTTCTGCGACCAGGCCCGGGACTGCCACGTTGCCCTGGTCGTCGTGCAGGGTGGCGAGCAACCGGCATAGGGAGATCAGCGCGTCCGGAAAGGCGCCGCCGAATCCGCCCGAATGAACTGCCGATTTGAGCGTCCTCACCTCGACCACGCATGCCGTCAGGCCCCGCAGCGAGGTGAAAAGAGCCGGTCGCCCAACCCGCCAGACCCCGGCATCGGCAATGACGATCACATCGGAGGCGAGGAGACTGGAGTAACTCTCGAGGAAGTCGTCCAGGTGGGTCGAGCCGACCTCTTCTTCGCCTTCGATGAAGATCTTTACTCCGACCGGGGGTTTTCCTTCGTAGGCACCCAGGGCACCGAGATGCATGATGACGCCGGATTTGTCGTCGGAGGAACCGCGTCCGAAAAGACGCCCGTCCTTCTCGAACGGCTCGAAAGGCCCGGTCAGCCATTCCTCGGCCGGACCAGGTGGCTGGACATCGTGGTGCGCATAGAGGAGGACCGTGGGTGCCCCGGGTGGACCGGGAATGTGCCCGAACACCGCCGGATGGGCGCCGGGATGTTCGAGTAGTTGGACGTCCTGGCATCCTGCCGCCCGGAGAAGGTCGACGATGTGCTCGGCCGAACGTCGCACCGGCTCGGGTGGGTAGGTGGGGGCGCTGACCGATGGAATCCTGACCAGGTCGGCCAGGGTCGTCTTCAGGTGCGGGAACAGTGCGGATACCCGGGTTCGGAGGTCGTCATGCATCCGGCGAGGCTAGGTGGAGTTCAGCCGGACTCGGACGTCGGGGTGTGTTCCTTAGTCCGCGGGTGGCTCCTGCCCAATTCGAACTGGTCGGGCAGTCCGCGAACCGGGAGCTCCGCGCCTGCTTTGCCCTCGGGTGTACCGTCGGGCGATGGACTTCGCATACTCGCCCAAGGTGGAGGCTCTCCGCGAAAAGCTGACTTCGTTCATGGACCGCTTCGTTTATCCAGCCGAGAGTGTCTACGAGCAACAGATAGCCGAGGCGGGCGACCCCAACTTCTACCCACTGGTCATCGAAGATTTGAAGAAGGAGGCGCGGGCTCAGGGTCTTTGGAATCTGTTTCTGGCGGGTTCCGAGCACGGGGCCGGCCTCACTGTTTCGGAATACGCCCCCCTTGCCGAAATCACCGGGCGCAGCCCAGACCTTGCTCCGGAAGCCCTCAATTGCGCTGCCCCCGACACCGGCAACATGGAGATCCTGCACATGTTCGGCACGCCCGAACAGAAGGAGCGGTGGCTGGCTCCGTTGCTCGAAGGTGAGATTCGGTCATGTTTCTCGATGACCGAGCCCGACGTGGCCTCCTCGGACGCGACGAACATAAGAACCCGGATCGAGCGCGATGGCAATGATTACGTCATCACCGGGCGCAAGTGGTTCTCATCGGGAGCCGCCTCGGTGCGGTGCAAGGTCGCCATCCTGATGGGAGTCACGAATCCTGAGGCAGACCCCCATCACCGCCAGAGCATGATCCTTGTGCCATTCGACGCACCCGGGGTGACCGTCGAACGGGAACCGACGGTCTTCGGCTATCAGGATCGGGGCGGGCACCCGGTGGTCAACTACGACGGGGTTCGGGTCCCGGCGGCCAACTTGTTAGGCGAGGAGGGTGGCGGATTTGGGATCGCCCAGGCTCGCCTCGGTCCCGGACGGATCCACCACTGTATGCGGGCGATTGGTGCCGCTGAGCGTTGTTTTGAGTTGATGTGCGCCCGGGCCAAAAGCCGGGTTGCCTTTGGGAAAACCCTGGCAGAGCAGGGAGTTATCAGGGAATGGATCGCCGACTCCCGGATAAAGATCGAGCAGGCCCGCCTCCTAGTGTTGAAAACAGCCTGGTTGATCGACAATCACGGGGTAAAAGGGGCCAGAGTGGAGATCTCAGCCATCAAGGTGGTGGCCCCGGACGTGCTGACGTTCGTGGCCGACCGGGCAATTCAGGTCCACGGGGCGGCAGGTTTCACTAACGATTTTCCGCTGGCTCGGCTATGGTCTATGGGGCGATGGCTCAAAATGGCAGATGGGCCTGATGAAGTCCATCGTCTATCGGTAGCGCGGGCCGAACTCTCCCGCTTCGAATAGGTCTTTCGCCGAAACGTTCCGAGGTTTGGTTCTCCCCGGAAATGGGAACGAAAAGGCCTTGACGTGCGTTCTAACTTCTCCCCCAGTCGTCGAGTAGACGGTCGACATCCGTTGGATTCGCGACCCCGCGCCGACACCGGCGACACTCGACCCAGCCCAGGTGGACGAGCCATGGATCAGACATTCCCCGAACTCACCGAACCCCTCACTTGGCGTGACGACTCGCCGTGCCGCGAACGGCCCGACGTCGACTTCTTCCCATTTCCTGAGGATGTGCAAGCGATTAGCCGCGCCAAGGAGGTTTGCGCCATTTGCCCTGTGGCCGAAGAATGCCTCATGTACGCGATCGAAACACGTCAGGGTGACGGTGTTTGGGGCGGACACACTCCCAAGGAGCGCACCAAGCTCCGTCGGAAGTGGATGGAGGAAGTGCGGGCCCCGGCTGCAACCGAGCATGACGTCATATCAACTCGGGAAGCTTCGTAGCCAGAGAGTGGGCCACATATGAGCGCTCCTCTGCCAATCGGCCGTGAGGGCGAGATCTTCAAGGACTCCGACGCTCGGTATCGGGGGTTGTTGGAGGCGGCGCCGGATGCGATGGTGGTGGTGAATCAGGGTGGGGAGATCGTCCTGTTGAATGTTCAGGCGGAGAAGCAGTTTGGCTATTCGCGGGACGAGTTGGTCGGTCAGAAGGTGACC
>JANMST010000503.1:0-1773 GCA_031389635.1 Acidimicrobiia bacterium
CGCTTGAATCGCAATGACGCGCTCAGTCGTTACATGGAGGCGATAGGCCCGGACGACGACTGGGCCGGTGTCTGCATCAACAAGGACGTTGAGGTTCGCTGAGCCGCCAAGATCTCGTGCAGCCGCCACCGGCAGGCCATACGCGGCTTCGACAGCTCCGACGAGTTTCGCGGCCAGTGCAGGCCGGCGCCCTCTACGACCGCCCCCAGCGTCATCCACCGCTCCAAACTACTTTCGGTTACAGCGAGGACCAGATCCTTGATGCGTGAAGGACGCCCAAGCTGCCCCATACACGGGGTCGACAAGGCTCGGCATGGACAAATTGACGCACGCGGGAAAGCTCGAGCGTTCGAGGTCAGGTCCAAAGACAATGAGATCCGGACCGTCCCATCTTCCTGCCCACGCCCCCCTTCTCCAGGAGTGGGAAGGCCGGCGGAAGACTGGTTTGCGGAGCCATAGGCAGTAGACCGATGCTGCGACGTGGCGATTGGGACAGGAAAGTGCAGAAATCCGCTAGTGGGCCAGTTTGGTCCACGTTGTGTCGAATTTATTGGTAGTGGGCAGGGGTCTTCGGCCCAAATATCCGGTAACGGCAAGTCGCGCTCTTGGTGTGCGGGACCCGGGTGTGGACCACTCTGATCGGGTTGAGGCCGATCTGCGGGCTCCCGCTGTGCGAGATCAGCTTGCGCTGTTGCGCTGACCACATCCTGACCACTTTCACCCTGATATTGGTCGCTACCAGACGTATCGGGCCGAAACCAACAACTCCGGAAACCCTTGCTGATAGGCACTTTTCGTCACCCACTGACACGACCCGACACCTCTCTGAACTGACCTTTAATCCCAAGGTTGAGGGTTCGATTCCCTCCGGGCCCACCATCGAAACCCTGGCCATGACTGGGTTTTCTCGTCTCAGCTGCCGATTCAAACTGGTCGCCTTAGGCCGGACATCGGCAAAACATCGGCAGCCCCAGGATCGATTCAGAATGACCATTCGATCCGGCCGGTTAAATAGCTCTGGGCCATGACACCTCGCCAGTCACGACTAGAACTAGAGGAGCACCTCCGGCACCAGGTGGGATTCCTTCGTACCTCGGCCGCCGCCTTCGACGCGGGGGTCACCGCCGAAGCCTCACGGCTGGCGACATCCATACGGCTGCTTTTACATGAGGGTCAAGGCGCATCGCTGCTTGGGCAGCTGGGCCTCAAAGACCAGCTGGGCTTTACGGACACCGCAACTGACCCGATCCCAGGCAACCTTGCGCCGACGAACGGGCTCGCGATAATGGGCATCGGCGGGTCGGGTCCCGTCTTTCATCCGCCTCTTGGCGAAGGTTCCCCGAGACGGCAGAACAAACCACGGAAGGCCTTCGAAGATTGGTGGAACACAGTCGTGATCATCGACGCGGCGGGAACCACGTTCACGCGGAAGGCATTAGTTCTCGCCCTAGCCAACAAGGACGGTGGCGCCCATGTTGATCCGGAACTAGATGCTGCTTACGCGGCCCTTTCCCGAAGCGGATCGCTCGGGTGGATGATCTCAGATGACACGGGCGCACGGCCGCTGATCGAGAGCCCGGTTCCTGCGTCAGTTCGCCAGATTGCTTATGAGTTAGAGCGGACCTTTCTCGAACAGGTCAATCCGATTTTGGAGCCCGCGGATCATTCGCCACCTGCCGATCTGTAGAGACGGGCCACCAGCTCACCAGCGGCGCGGTCCTGCTGAGGCATGACGTGGCTGTAGGTGTCCAGCGTGATCTGAATCGATCCATG
>JANMST010000002.1:0-2536 GCA_031389635.1 Acidimicrobiia bacterium
GAATCGACCACGTCTACGACTTCGGGCGGATCTGGACCTATCCCGGTGGTGGCCAGCCGCTACGGCTTGATGGGGTGGTGGTCGGAGGGATGGGTGGTGCCCGAGACCCTCGATGAAATCCCTCTTAGCGGAGGCGAGGAATATCAGGTCGTGATGCTCGATCAGCCCATCACCACCGCGACCGGTTCGCCGCCGAGCTTGTGCGAACCGAGCCTGACTCCGGTTCTCGATTTCGATCCGCCGCTCGCGGGCGACTTCCAGGAGCCGGGCGCAATAGCCGTGATCGCAGACTGGGAGCTTCGTCCGTCACCGGTGCGGGTTGAGGGAGATCTGACCGATGTGCACTCCGAGGCAGTGACGCAGGTCCTGATGGGGCTAGGCATCGAGGCCGAGCCGACGATCTATCAGCACATCGTGGCCGACATCGACGCCGACGGACTCGATGAGATCGTGATCGTCGCCAAGCAACTCTCCGATGACTTGTTCGGCCAGCCCGGTGACTACAGCATCGCCATCATGCGGAAGATGATCGAAGGCGAGTGGCAGACCTCGATTCTCGAAACCTCGGTTGCCGAACCGGACAGCGCCTACATTCTGTCCCACTCGATCGCCGCGATCGCCGATCTCAATGGGGACGGAAAGATGGAGATCGTGGTCGACGCGGTCTACTACGAGGGCGCGGGCACGGTGGCTCATGAGTATCTCAACGACGACCTCGGGTCCGAGCCCGTCTTGGGCGGCGGCTGCGGAGCCTGAATGCTGCTCGCCGAGCTTGTAGCAACCTCGGCCGAGGTCGCCGGCACTCGATCACGCAAAGCGAAGACCGCCGCTCTCGCCCGATTGCTGCGCGCCCTCGAACAAGGTGAGATCCCCACCGCGATCGGACTTCTGTCGGGCGAGATACGGCAGGGACGAATCGGGGTGGGATACGCGGCTGCATTCGGAGTGGCGGTGGAGCCGGCGCACCGGCCCGGTTTGACCCTGTCGGACGTTGACGCGGTACTGGATCAGATTCCAACCATCACCGGAGTTGGTTCTCAGGAGCGGCGGGCTCGTCTTCTCGACGACCTCTTCGCCTGGGCCACCGAAGACGAGCAGGACTTCTTGCGCCGAACCCTCACCGGCGAGGTTCGCCAGGGAGCCTTGGTTGGCATTGTGGTTGATGCCGTCGCCGAGGCCTATGAGGTGCCTGCAGCGGCGGTGCGGCGAGCCCTCATGCTTAGGGCTGATCTGGGAGTGGTGGCCGCGACGGCCGCGGCCGATGGGGTCGACGGTCTGGCCAAGATCGGACTCCGGGTCCTCTCCCCCGTGCAGCCGATGCTGGCCTCACCGGCGGCATCGATCGACGAAGCCGTGGTCGGGCAGGTTTCGGTGGAGTGGAAGCTTGACGGGGCCCGCATCCAGGTTCACCGAATGGGCGACGAGGTCATGGTCTTCACCCGAAACCAGAACGACATCACAGCCAGGATGCCGGAAGTCGCGGCGGTGGCCCGGAACCTGCCGGTCGACGCCGTGATTCTTGACGGTGAGGCAATGGCACTCCGGGCCGACGGGACCCCGCAGCCGTTCCAGGAGACCATGAGCAGGTTCGGGACCGAAGAACGGGCCTTTGCCGAAGTGCCTCTCTATCCGTTTTTCTTCGACGTACTCCACGTCGACGGCCTCGACCTGATCGACCTGCCGCTGTCGGAACGGCACTCCCACCTTGACCGGATCACTCCGGTCGAACATCGCATCTCCCGGATCGTCACCTCTGACGTCGAGGAAGCGACCCGCTTTTCCGAGGCGGCGCTCGAGGCCGGCCACGAGGGGGTGATGGTGAAGGGTCTCGAGTCGACGTATGAAGCCGGGAGACGAGGAAAGTCCTGGCGAAAGGTCAAGCCGGTCCACACCTATGACCTCGTCGTGCTGGCGGCGGAGTGGGGCCACGGCCGTCGATCCGGATTCCTGTCCAACATCCACATGGGAGCCCGGGATCCTTCCACCGGAGAATTCGTCATGGTCGGCAAGACCTTTAAAGGGATGACCGACGAGATCCTTCGGTGGCAAACCGAGAGGTTCCCCGAACTCGAGGTGCGCCGGGACAAATGGGCGGTCTATCTGCGCCCTGAGCAGGTCGTCGAGGTGGCGATCGATGGCGTCCAGGCCAGCACCCGGTACCCGGGCGGCATCGCTCTCCGGTTCGCCCGTGTGAAGAGATACCGCTTCGACAAAGGACCCGCCGAAGCCGACACCATCCAAACCCTCCAGGCAATGCTCAAGGAGTCCTAGATCGGTTGGCTTGAAGCTTCAACCCTCTCGACATAGCAAGACGGTCGGCGTATATAGGAAGGCATGACCCAGTACTTCACTCCCGCCACGTTCAAGTTTCTCTCACAGCTCGCAACCAACAACGAGAGGGAGTGGTTCAACGCCAACAAGGACCGATATCTCAATGACGTCCAGGAGCCGGCGCTCCAGTTCATCGCTGATTTCGCTCCCAAGCTGGCCGGGATCTCGGAGCACCTCGTAGCCGATCCTCGTTCTCAAGGCGGTT
>JANMST010000043.1:0-4301 GCA_031389635.1 Acidimicrobiia bacterium
CGCTCGGGAATGGCAACTCGTTCTTCGGATCGGTGGCCGGCCAGGTGAACACGACGGGCGCGCAGAACTCCTTCTTCGGGTTGAGCGCCGGGACGTCGAACTCTACCGGCAACTCAACTCGTTCTTCGGCGCTGCGGCCGGGCTGTTCAGCACGGTGGGCTTCTTCAATTCGTTCTTCGGCTCGTCGGCGGGCCAGTCCAACACGACCGGAAACCTGAACTCGTTCTTCGGCGACCACGCGGGACAGCAGAGCTCGACCGGATCGAACAACACGATGATCGGCGCGTATGCCGACGTCGCGTCCGGAGGTCTCTCGAACGCCACCGCCATCGGTGGGAGGTCAATAACCGTTACCGTAAGGACCTCGAGTCGGCCGGGCTGCGCCTGTCCGGCCTCTCTCCGGACGACAACCTCGTGGAGTTCATCGAGCTGCCCTCTCATCCGTTTTTCGTCGGGACTCAGGCCCACCCAGAATTCCAATCAAGACCGGATGATCCTCATCCCTTGTTCGCAGGCCTCATCGGGGCGGCCGTGATCCGCCGGGATGCCACCGATCGGGCTTCGTCGATTCAGCTCGACGAGCTCGCCCGCCAGTGACACTTCGCCTCAAGTGAGCTTTCGTCTGCTCGGACACCGCCGACTGGCGACCGGCGTTTTCCTACACCTCGACCGTCGCTATCTGCTCGACCGCTCCGGCCGGGCGGTCGCCCGCGACGTGATTCGACATCCCGGCGGGGTGGCAGTGTTGCCGATCGACGGCGATCAGGTCTGGCTGATCTCGCAATGGCGGACGGCAGTAAATGAGCAGGTCCTGGAGGTACCGGCTGGCAAACTCGATGCGAGCGATCACCATTTGCCGACCGCCGCGGCCAGAGAGCTCGCCGAGGAGGTGGGAGCCACCGCCGAGGAGATGATCTTCCTCACCGCGATGTTTCCGTCACCGGGCTACACCGATGAGGTCATTCACATCTACGCCGCCCGGGGCCTATCGTTCAGCGATAGGGCTCCCGACGGCGCCGAAGAGCACGAAGCCCTGGTTGTTTCCCTTCCCTTGACCGAGGCCCTGCGTAGCATCGAGGCCGGCGAGATCAGAGACTCCAAGACGCAAGTAGCTCTTCTGATGTGGGCGGCCCGTGGGAGCGACCAGAAAGGTCAAGAAACGTGATCGTTGGGGTGCCGGCCGAAGTCAAGACCGCGGAGTACCGGGTGGCGATCACTCCGGTGGGTGTGCGCGAACTCGCCGATCGAGGTCATCGGGTTCTCATTGAGAAGGGCGCGGGCGAAGGTTCGACCATCCACGACGAGGAGTACGAGACGCAGGGCGCCGAGATCGTGCCCGAGGCCGAAGACGTATTCGCCGAGGCCGACATGATCCTGAAGGTGAAGGAGCCTCAGGTCACCGAGGTCGCAATGTTTCGACCAGGACAGTTGCTGTTTACCTACCTGCATCTGGCGGCATATCCCGGCCTCGCCCTCGGTTTGCGCGCCAAGGGAATCGTCGCCATCGCCTATGAGACCGTCCAACTCCCTGATCGAAGCCTGCCCCTGCTGGCTCCGATGTCGGAGATCGCCGGTCGGATGGCAACCCAGGCAGGCGCTTATTTCCTCGAGAAGGCCCAGGGTGGCCGCGGGATCCTGTTGGGCGGGGTCACAGGTGTGAGGCCCGGCAAAGTCGTTGTCATAGGAGGTGGAATCGCCGGGAGCAATGCGGCTGCCATTGCCGTCGGGATGCAGGCCGAGGTGGTGGTGCTCGACCGCGACCTGGCAAGGCTGCGATGGCTCGACTCGATCTATCAGGGGAGATTGGCCACTATGGCCTCAACCCGGCTGACGATCGAAGAGGAGGTCATCGACGCCGACCTCGTCATCGGAACCGTCCTGGTTCCGGGAGCCTCAGCGCCCAAGCTCGTCTCCGAAGACATGGTGCGTTCCATGCGCCGCGGCGCCGTGCTGGTTGACGTCGCCATCGACCAGGGAGGCTGCTTCGCCACGAGCCGTGAGACCACCCATGAGGATCCCGTCTACATGGTCCACGACGTCGTCCATTACGCCGTGGGCAATATCCCGGGGGCGGTGCCACACACATCAACCTACGCCTTGACCAATGCCACGCTTCCCTACGCCCTCGCATTGGCCGATCTGGGAGTCGTGGCGGCGGTCGAGCGGCTCCCGGAACTCGGTCCCGGCGTCAATGTCGTCGGAGATCAGATAACCCACGAAGCGGTGGCCGAGAGTTTGGGAGTCTCTTACGTGGCCGCCAGGAAGGCGCTGGCGACCGCCGGCTGATTGTGGGAACCCTCGGCACGGGTAGTGCGGAATACCTGACGGTATTGAGAGTGGAACGAGGTTTGTCTCCTCATACTTTGGCGGCCTACCGACGCGACCTCGATCAGTACCTGGACTTTATGGGTGGCTCCGAGCCCGACACGGACGACCTCGATCGCTTCGTAGAGCATTTGTCGACGATCGGGTTGGCTCCGGCAAGCGTTGCGCGCAAACTGGCGGCGGTGCGCGGACTTCATCGCTTCCTCGTTTCCGAAGGTCACTCGGCGACGGATCCGACGAGGCTTCTGGATCCGCCCCGTCGCCCGGAACCTTTTCCGAAGGCCCTGCCGGTCGACCAGGTGATTCGCCTGGTCGAAGCTCCCGACTCGAGCAGTCCGGGGGGCCGGAGGGATAGGGCGCTTCTCGAATTTCTCTACGGGACCGGGGCTCGCGTGACGGAAGCGGTGGGCCTCGATCTCGATGCCCTCGACCTGGAAGAGATGACGGCCGTGGTGACCGGAAAAGGGGACCGGCAACGCCAGATCCCGCTCGGAACGGCCTGCGCCGCAGCTATCCGGGCATGGCTACCAGATCGACTGGAGGTTTCGAAAGCCGGGCCGGATCGGGACGCGGTTTTCACGAATCTCCGGGGAGGGCGTCTGAGCCGGGTCTCGGCCTTCAGGATCGTCAGGTTTCACGCTGCCAAAGTTGGAATCGACCCGGCCACAGTGTCGCCCCATACGCTTCGCCATTCGGCTGCCACCCACATGGTGGAGGGTGGCGCCGATCTTCGCTCTGTCCAGGTAATGCTCGGCCACGCTAGGATCACCACCACACAGGTCTACACACGGGTGTCTCCGCAGCACCTGATCGAAGTTTTCCTTCTGTCCCATCCACGAAGCCGATAGCTGGTACCCCACATGACCGCCATCAATCTCGACTCTGCCCGTACCGAACTGGAAGCGGCTCGCGTCAGGCTGGTTCACCAACTATCCGAGCTTGGCTCCGAAGAGTCGGGTGAGCTCCGCAGTGACCTCGTATTCGGGGATGGGTTCGCGGATGCCGGTGCTGCCACGGCCGAACGGACCGAGGTGATCGGACTGGTCGACACGATCAAAGGTCAACTCGACGGAGTCGACGCTGCGCTCGCCAGGATCGTCGAGGGCAAATACGGGATCTGCGTGACCTGTGGCAAGGAGATCGACCCCGCTCGAATGGAAGCCCGACCCGAGTCGGTCTACTGCGTCGACTGCAAGGCCAAGCTCTCCTGAGCCGGCCGCCGGTTTCGTCCCTTGGGACCTGGCGTCACCTCGCCACCCGGCTCCTCTCAGTCGTCCTATCGGGCGGCCTAAAGCCAGATGAAGTCGAAGAGACCCGGAGCTGGCTCTCACCTTTCGAGGGAGAGACTTTCTTTTCTCAGCCACCATATGACCAGCGCCATGGTCTTGAGGCTGCGAGGCATGTGGCCAGGCAACAACCGCTCCGGCGTGACCTGGTCAGGGCTGCCCTTCTTCATGACATCGGCAAGAGGCAGGCCGGGCTGGGCGCCCTCGGACGCAGCCTCGCTTCGGCCCACAGCAAGCTCGGTGGCGTGGCCAAAGGAAAGTGGCGGTCATACATGGAGCACGGACCCGCCGGTGCCGTCGAACTAGACATCCTTGGAGCAGAGCCGATCGTGGTCGACTTCGCCCGCCATCACCACGGAGAGCGACCCGACTCGATATCCGGGGAAGATTGGACTCTGCTGCAAGCGGCGGATCATGTATGAGGCTTGCTGTCCCCCTGCTTTGCGGGGGGACCGATCGCCCTCTTGGGCGATCGAGGGGGGTGCGCGAACTCCGGTCGCATCCCTCCTCACAGCGCCGCCGGTTCGTCACGATTCTTCTCCAGGCGAACCCGCTCGGTCCAAACGATCCACCAGCCGCCGGGGTCGCTGATCACCCCCCTCGACCTCGCTCCGCTTCGGTCGGTCCCCCCGCAGGCAGGGGGACAGCAACTACGGCACCTCGAACTATTCCCGGGTCGTTGCCTTTGCC
>JANMST010000077.1:0-8979 GCA_031389635.1 Acidimicrobiia bacterium
CGGAGGGAGGCTGGGCCTCGGAGGGAGGCTGGGCCTCGGAGGGAGGCTGGGCCTCGGAGGGAGGCTGGGCCTCGGAGGGAGGCTGGGCCTCGGAGGGAGGCTGGGCCTCGTAGAAGAGGAAGAAAGATGCCACCACGTCGCGGGTCGAAGCGACCGAAGGGTCGTCCCACCCACCCCGGCGCCTGATCGAGAGGACGTTCGACATCACATACACATGGTCGATGGAAGGATCCGATGCGAACAGACGCGCAGCCAGTTGGGCGGGGAAGATGGCGCTTGCCCCGATCGGATCGCCATCAATCGGAGCACCATCGATCGGAGCATTGGGGCGATAGGTCTCGCCGTCCTGGCCGGTCAGCGAGCGGTCGGTCGACACCAAAAGCACGTCGGCGACGACGTTTGCATCCCAGATTTGGATGGTCTGACCCATGGGGCGCAGATCCTAGCTTTCCTACCCTCCGCCCTCGGGCGACGTCCGGGCATCCCGCTGAGACTGGACCCCGCGGTCGCGCTCTCCGATCAGGTGCACCTTGAGGAGGTTGGTGGAGGCCTGCCGGTTCGGGGGAATGCCCGCCACCATCACGACGGTCTCCCCGCGGGCGCACACTCCTTCCTTCTCTAAGAACTTCTCTGCGGCCGCGATCATCAAATCCGTGTAGTCACGGCGTTCGAACGGGTAGGCCGTGACGCCTCGATAGAGCGACATCACCCGGCGGGTCGATGGGACGGGGGTGAACGCGACGATCCGGGCCGCCGGGCGGTACTTGGAAAGCAGGCGGGCGGTCGACCCCGACTCGGTGAAGGCGACGATTGTCTCGATGCCGAGATTGGCGGCGGCGTCGACAGCCGCCTGGGCCACGGCTGATGCCACCGCGCTGACGTGAGTGAGATACGTGTGCTTGACGTTGGCGGAGGATGTCTCGGACTCGACTGAGGCGCAGATGCGGGCCATGGTCGAGACCGATTCAATGGGATAGAGACCCACCGCGGTCTCGGCCGACAACATCACTGCGTCGGTCCCGGCCAGCACGGCGTTGGCTACGTCGGTGACCTCGGCCCGGGTGGGCCGGGGTGAGTGGGTCATCGACTCGAGCATCTCGGTGGCAGTGATCGACACCACGCCGACCTCGTTGGTCCGGCGAAGGATGTTGGCCTGTACCAGTGGGATCGTTTCCAGCGGTAGTTGAACACCGAGGTCGCCGCGGGCCACCATCACGCCGGCGGCCTCCGAAAGGATGTCGTCGAGGTTGGTGTAAGCAGCGGCAAGTTCGATCTTTGCGATCAGCGGTACATCTCCCGCCAGTTCTCGCACTCGCCGCAGATCCTCTCCGCTCCTGACGAACGAGGCCGCGATCCAATCGACCCCCAACTCGCGTCCGAAAGCCAGATCGGCTTCGTCCTTCTCGGTGATGGTCGGGACCCGGAGATCCGTGTGGGGGAACGCCACCCCCTTGCCGTCGCTGAGAATGCCTCCAATCAGGACCCGCGCCCGGAGGTGGTCGGCTTCCCGGCCGATGACAACGAGGCGAATCAACCCGTCGGCGAGGATGATCTCTTCGCCGACCTCGACGTCTTCGAGCAAGTGCGGATAATCGACGTAGACCAAATCGCTTTCGGTCGACAGCATCCGACCCGGGACCACTCGGAGGATTTCGTCTCCTCCCAGCTCGATGAACCCCCCGGGGAAGGATCCGACGCGCAGCTTCGGGCCCTGGATGTCCTGGAGGATCGCCACGTTCTTCCCGGTGTCCTCGGCGGTCTGACGAACCCACTCGGCAAACTGCCGGTGATAGGCGTGGTCCCCGTGCGAGAAGTTGAGCCGGGCAACATCCATGCCGGCCGTTACCAATGCCCGGACCTTCTCGGGACTGGCCACCGCCGGCCCCAGCGTCGCCACGATCTTCGTATAGCGCTCCATCGGGATCGGACAGTAGCGATGCCCCATACACTTCCCCGGTGAACCACCTGGTCGAGCTACATGATGTCGACGTGGCAGTCGACTTGGTGCCGATCATCTCGGCCGTGTCGCTTCATGTGGACCCGGGCGAGTGCGTGGGAATCCAGGGACCGAACGGAGCCGGCAAGACCACCCTCCTTCGAGTTATCGCGACTCTGCTGGCTCCGACCGGAGGGTCGGGCTCGGTCCTCGGCGTCGAGTTGGGTTCCAGGGAAGTCCCGTCGGTCAGGCCCCAGATTGGGCTGGCCGGTCATGTTCCCGCCCTGGCCGGGCCCCTTACCCTCATTGAGAACCTCGTGGTGGTGGCCCGCCTGACCGGCCGTACGAGAGAGCAGGCTGCCGCCGCCCTGGCCCGGGTGGGGCTGGCCGGAGCCGCCGGGCGGGCGGCCGATCGCTGTTCCCACGGGATGCGGCGACGAACCGACCTGGCCCGCCTCTTCCTCGTTCCTCCCCGACTGCTTCTGCTCGACGAACCGCAGGCAGGTCTCGACAGTTCGGCCCAACCACTGGTCGATGAGTTGATCCGCCAAGTGAGGTCTGGCGGCGGTGGTGCCGTCCTGGTCTCACATGATCCCAGCGGGTTGTCGGGGCTGGCCGACCGGATGCTGACCTTGCGCTCGGGAGCGTTGGAGAACGCCACATGACGTTTTGGGGACAGGTTCGAGCCATAACGTCGTATGAGTTGCTGATCGAGCGGCGGTCGGGAGAGACCTGGTCGCTCATCACGCCGTTCGCCGCCGCCGCATTGATGACGATCCCGCTAGCGATCGGCATCAACCTCCCGCTGATCTCATCGATCGGATGGCCGATCTTCTGGAGCATCACGCTGCTGTTCGGGATGCAGGTGGCATGGCGTCATGTCTCGAGCGAAAGAAACGCAATGAGAGACGTGATCACCCTGCTCGGGGTGGACCCGGCCGCTCGCTTCACCGGCAGGGTCATCGCCAGTGGCGCCCTCCTCTCGGGCTTCATGCTGGTGATCGGAGTCCTCACGGTCTTTCTCTACACGCCCGCCGAACTCGACCGCTGGCCGTTGCTGATTGTGCTCGGCCTCCTCTTCGCAGCGGGATTGGCGCAATTGGCAACCCTGGCCGCCGACCTCACGATCGGGCTCGGGGCCCGCTCCTCCCTGGCTCCTCTCCTAGTGGCCCCGCTGGCCCTGCCGTTGCTCATCGGTGCGGCGCAGGCGACGGATTCGCTACTTCGGTCCTCCGGTATCCTCCCCTGGTTGCTGATGCTTGTGCTGGCCGACCTGTTGTTGGCCATCGTCGGTGTATTGACCGCTCGCCCTCTCCAGGAGGCCGCCACATGACCAAAGTGCCCAAATGAGGGTGAAGGTGCTCATGGCTCTCGCCGGTCTCGCCTCCGCCACCGGGGTGTGGCTCGCGTATTCCACTCCGCCCGATGCCCTCCAACGGACCTACGCCCGCATCATCAACATCCACGCTCCCGCGATGTGGGTGGCGTTCCTCGCTTTTGGCGTAACCGCCCTGGGTTCGATTGTGTGGCGCTTCACCCGCAACCGCCGCTGGGATCACCTGGCCGGGGCTTCGGCCGAGATCGGTGTTCTCTTCACGGTCATCGGCCTGGTGACAGGCATGATCTGGGGCAAACCGGTCTGGGGGGTCTATTTCGACTGGGCCGACCCCCGCATGGCTTCGACCGCGGTGCTGCTTCTCGTCTATGTCGGATACCTGGCCTTGCGACGCGCCACGATCGACCCCGAGAAGAGAGCATCGCGCGCATCGATCCTCGGCATAGTCGCCGTCATCCAGGTGCCCCTCGTCTATTTCTCTGTGAACTTGATGCGGAGTCTCCATCAAACCCAGTCGATCCGGCCGGGCGGCTCGACGATGCATCCGACCATGTTGCGAGCAATGCTGTTCAATCTCGGCGCCTTCACCCTGGTCTATGTCGCGCTGATGTCGGCCAGGATGGTGGTCGCTCGACTCGAAGATGCCCGCGAGGCCCGACAGGTCGCGGCGGCCGGAAGCGCGGTGCTCCCGCCGAACCTGGGAGGACCAAGTCTGGGGGGAATCGATGGGTGAAGCAGCTGTCGTCAATGTCGCCTTCATCGTGACTTTCGGGATCATCCTTTGGTACGCCACCCGTATGCATCTCCGGCATCGCCGGCTCACCCGCGAGTTGGATCAAACCCGGGACTGACCCGTGCCATACCGAAAATTCGTCTGGCCAGCCCTGGCAGCAGTGGCGGCTGTTGTTGTGACCCTGATCGTCATCAACCTCGGTGGCAGCCTGACTTACTACCTGACCCCATCCGAGGCAGTTGATCGACGAACCGAATTCCCGGATGGCGACCGCTTTCGCCTGGGTGGATTGGTGGTCGGGGGATCTCTCGACGACCTTGGCGCCGTCAAAGTGTTCGACGTGACCGACGGAGCAGAGACCATCACAGTGAGATTGCGAGGCGTGGTGCCGCCGCTGTTCGCCGAGGACGTCGGGGTAGTAGTCGAGGGTGCGTGGTCCGGGGATGAGTTCGCCGCCGACGTGGCTCTGGTCCATCACGACGAGAACTACCAGCCGCCGTCGACCGCCGCGCCGGGCTGATGTTCGCCCTTCTTGGAGCGATCGGGATCGTCACCGGAGTGGCCGGGTCCGCGTGGCTGGCGATCGCCGCGGTTCGGAATGCTCGTGGCGCCGATCCCGACCCCGAGCGTCTCACCCGGCCCGTGTGGACACTGCTCGGTGGAGCCGTCCTGGCCATGCTGGCTCTCGAGGCTGCGCTGATCTTCAACGACTTCAGCCTCGAGTACGTCGCCAACCATCACGCCCGGGTCACCCCATTCCCGTTCAACGTTGCGACGGCCTGGGCCGCCCTCGAAGGCTCGATCGTCCTATGGGGATTGGTGCTGGCGACATTCACCTGGTTCACTTGGAGGTCCTATCGACGAGCACCGGACCGCCTTGGGGCCGGAGCGCTGGCGGTGATGGGGATCGTCGGGCTCTTCTTCTTCGGTCTGCAACTGTCGGTTGCGAACCCGTTCCAGGTTTGCGTCGAAGCTGTGGCCAACGGCTGCATCAGCTCGAGTCCTCTCCCGTGGGTAGCTGCCCAGGCGCCACCGGACGGACCAGGTCCCAATCCGCTCCTGCAGAACCACATCCTGATGGCCATCCATCCACCCATGCTCTACCTCGGGTACGTCGGTCTCACCGTCCCCTTCGCGTACGCGATTTCGGCCCTCGCCCTGGGCCTGCCCGGAGTGGAATGGCTGCGCCGCAGTCGTCGCTCGACTCTGGTGGCGTGGACTTTTCTGACCCTCGGCGTCACTTTGGGAGCGTGGTGGGCCTACGAGGTGCTGTCGTGGGGCGGTTACTGGGCTTGGGACCCGGTCGAGAACGCATCGTTTATGCCGTGGCTGGTGGCCACCGCGTTCCTCCATTCGGCCCTCGTGCAGATGAGGCGGGGCGCTCTGCAGGCATGGAACTTCGTCCTGGTGATCACGGCCTTCGCCCTGACGATCCTCGGCACGTTCCTGACGCGTTCGGGAACCGTCGCGTCGGTTCACTCCTTCACTCAGTCGGCCATTGGCCCGGTTCTCCTCGGTTTCCTCTTCATCGTCCTGGTGGGCTCGTTCGGGCTGTTCGCGGCCCGCTCCCACCTTGTCTCCGAGTCGCCCCGACTCGACTCGCTCTTCAGCCGGGAAGGCAGCTTCCTCCTCAACAATCTTCTTCTCACGATTTACGCGTTCATCGTGGTGACGGGGACCCTCTACCCGATCGTGGTGGAAGCCTTCAGCGGCGACCGGGTGTCGGTCGGGGAGCCTTTCTTCAACCGGTTGGCGGTCCCGCTTTCGTTCGGGCTCCTCCTAGCGATGGGGGTGGGTCCGCTGGTGCCGTGGAAGGATGCTGATCCCCGGGTGGTGGCGGCGCGTCTCCGGCTCCCATTGCAGATCGGCCTCCTGGCCGGAGCTGTGATGGTGATCACCACCAGCCGGATCGGTTACGTCGTGGTTGCGGTCGTCCTGGGAGTGTTCGTGATTTCCTCTGCGATCTCCCTTCTGATCGAGCGAGCCGGCCGCGCCGCCCGGGCCCGAAATGGGAGAATCGGCACGGAGATCCGCCGACAACTGCGATCAGACACCGGCTTCTGGGCCGGCCAGCTATCTCACTCTGGCGTCGCGTTAGTCGCCATCGGCATGGCATTGGCCGCCAATCTGGCGCTGCATGGCGAGGTCGAGATGGCCCCGGGGGACACGGCCCGCTTCGCTGGTTACGAGTTGACCTACCGCTCGCCCTTCTTGACCACTGAGCCGCACCGTCGGGTCCAGGGTGCCACTATCGAGGTCTACCGGGACGGTGATCTGGTCACCACCTTGCGGCCCCGTGCCAACTTCTTCGGGACCGACACTGCCGGCATAACCACTCCCGCCGTCCACTCGGGGATCAGCGGTGATCTCTACCTGACCCTGATCGACATCGACCCGACCGGGATTCTTCTCCGGCTCAACACCTCACCCGGAATCTGGCTGTTGTGGGCAGGTGGGCTGGTCACAACCGCCGGCGGCATCTGGTCCTTGACCGCCCGCCGGCGCCAGCCCGCCGAGGTGCCGGTCGGTGTCTGAGACCGTACGGAATCGAATCGCCTGGATTATCACGGCCGCCCTGGCGGTTTTCGTCCTCGTCTTCACCCTGACGGCGCCCGATCCCCAGGAAGATCGGGCTCGAGCCCTCGGCTCCCTGATCCGTTGCCCGGTTTGCCAGGGGGAATCGATCGCGGACTCGCCGTCCCAGACCGCTCGAGACATGATGGATCTGGTTCAACAGCGAATCGACCAGGGCCTGTCCGACGAGCAGATTCTCGACGAGTTGCTCGCTTCCTATTCGGGCGCGTTGCTGCTCGTCCCGCCGCTGGCGGGCGCCACCCTGTGGGTATGGCTGGCACCGATCGGTGCGCTGGCGATCGGGTTGGTGCTGGTCGCCCGTCGGGTTCGGCCGGCCCCGGATCCGCTACGTGCGACCCCCCGCGCCGAACAGGTTGGAACCGCCCGTCCTCCGCGATCGAAACGGAGAATTGCGATCGGGGCGTTGGTGCTGCTTGTGGCCGGGGCCGGAGCGCTGGTGGCAGTCGGACAATTTCGGCAGGCCCGCGCCGACGACGGCCTCCTTTCGGGGATCGCCGGCGGTGAGGTCGATCCGGACTCGATCTCCAACGAGACCCTCGAAGCCGTGATCGCCGCCAATCTCGACAATCCCGAGATTGACGGTATGCGGTTGGCACTGGCCAACCGTTACTTCGAAGAGCGCAACTATCAGAAGGCGTTTCCCCACTACCAGGCAATCCTCGACGGCGACCCAACATCAATCCAGGCGACCGAGGCCTACACCCGTCTTGGCTGGATGGTGTACGACGGCAACGGTGAGGTGGATCTTGGGCTCTCACTGATCGACAACGCCCTCGAGATCGCACCCGGAGATCCCTTCGCCAACTATTTGAAGGGCCGGGTGCTGTGGTGCGGGCGCGAAGACAACGAAGAAGCCGCCGCGATCTTCACCGAGGTGCTGGCAGCGTCGGGTCTCGACGATGCCGTGCGCCAGCAGGTGGCGGACGATCTGGCCGCGGCGTCATCCGGGGAGACCTGTCTGTGAAGGCCGTCCGCTGGGCTGCGATCGGAGTAGTGATCCTCTCGGTGGGGCTCGCCCTGATCTTCGCCAACCGATTCGGCGAGGACCCGAACCTGGTCCCCTCCCCATTGCTCGGGCAGACCGCCCCGTCGCTGACGCTTCCGCTTCTCGACGGCAGCGGAACCTTCGACTCCGCCGCACTCGACGGCAAGGTGGTAGTCGTGAACTTCTTTGCGTCGTGGTGCATTCCCTGCCGAGAGGAGCAGCCCGACCTGTCGGCCGCGGCCACCGCCTTCGCCGACCGCGATGTTGTGATCGTTGAGATCGCATATCAGGATGAAGCCGACACAGCCCTCGCCTTCCTCGATGAGTTCGGACGATCGGAGGCGGCGGTCTATTTGGCCGATCCCGGCGGACGAGCCGCCATCGCCTACGGAGTGTTCGGGATTCCGGAGACGTTCTTCGTAGCTACGGATGGCACCGTCGTCGGAAAAGCCATCGGCGCCACCGACGCCCTAACGCTCGGCACCACCATCGACGCGGTCCTGCGAGGCGAGCGCCCCGGCCAGGACGTCCTCGGCGACACCTTCACCGGCCCCGCCGGCTAACCCGAAACCCCCGTTTTGGCGCGAAGAACCCGCACCCTGGTGCGGGTTTTGCGCGCCAAAACGAGAACTTCCTACGACCCGATCACTTCAAGGGTGACCTCGTCGAAGGGGTTTTGCTCGATCGCGGCGGCACCGGTGCCGAGCAGGGTGCGGTCGAAGAAGCCGACCAGGAACCGGTCGATGATCGGGATGATGCGACCCGCGGCAATCGGGCCCTTCAGACCCAGCCGGCCGGCGATCGGCGAGAAAAGTGGAGTCACGACGAAGTCGTTGTGGCCTGCGCCTTCGACCCCTATCCAATACGTGACGCTCTCACTGCGCTCGGCGAGACCTCGCAGCCTTCCGTCGTTGGGAGTGCCTCGCCAACCGTCGGAGCGCATGAACAGCATCGGCCTCACGGCCGGAGCGGCGATCACACGGTCGGGTACCGGCTCCACCCAGGCATCCATCCCGAGCACGGCCTTGCAGCGCTCGTCGGATAGGCAGAACTGAACAGCTGCCCCGCCCCCAGAGGAGTGTCCGTACACGCCCACTAGTCCTAGATCGACATGATTGGCGACTTCGCCGAAGACTCCCTCGTCTCCCGCGGCGATCGCATCAAGGATGCCCGCCAGGTCATCAGCAAATTCTCCTCCCAATCGAACCCCCGCTTCGGCGTAGACCTCGGGCTCGACAGTTGCCTCGTCGGGCAGCGCCGCCGGATCAAAACCCACGACGGTGCCGTCGGGGAAGCGAGTGGCAACTGCTCCGTACGTATGGTCGGCGGATCGGTTGCGTACGAATGGATCGTGTAGCGCATGGTGCGGCCGTCGGTCTCATGGCGCTCCAGAC
>JANMST010000089.1:0-32401 GCA_031389635.1 Acidimicrobiia bacterium
GCTACCAACCGGGCCGCGCTGCAACTGCTGTCTGAAGGGATCGAGGCAGCGGGCTATCGCCTCGGGGAGGAGGTCGCCCTGGCTCTCGACGTCGCCGCCACCGAGTTGTTCGAGGGTGGCCGGTATCAGCTCGAGGGTGGAGCAATGACCTCGTTGGAGTTGGTCGACTACCTGGCATCCCTGGTCGACGAGTTCCCGCTCGTTTCGATCGAAGACGGAATGGCCGAGTCCGATTGGGACGGATGGCAGGCTTTGACCCGAAAACTCGGCGCCAGGATCCAACTTATGGGCGACGACCTGTTCGTGACCAATGAGGAGCTGTTGCGGAAAGGCATCGTTTCGGACGCCGCCAATGCCATCCTGATCAAGGTGAATCAGATCGGAACCCTCTCGGAGACCCTCCACACGATGGAAACCGCTGAACGAGCAGGCTTCGGACGGATGGTCAGCCACCGTTCCGGCGAGACCGAAGACTCGTTCATCTCGCATCTGGCAGTGGCGACCAACGCCGGCCAGATCAAGTCGGGTGCCCCTGCCCGCGGGGAGAGAACCGCCAAATACAACCAGTTGCTCCGAATCGAGGAGCGCCTTGGCGGCGAAGCCCGATATGCCGGCTGGGACACCTTCAGGAAATTCAAATGACGAGCCAGATGACCAGAAAATTGGCCCGGCCAGCGATGTTCATGGGTGTGCTGGCTCTGATCATTGCCGGGATGGCAGTCATCACCGCCGTGATTCCCTTCCGCCAGATTCTCGAGCAACAAGCCCGGGTCGACGGCGCCTCGGCTGAGCTTGCCCGGATCAACCTGGAGAACGAGCTTCTGGATGGTGAGGTCCAGGCCCTCAACACCCCCGAGGAAATCGAACGGTTGGCGCGGGAAAACTTGGGATACGTGATGCCGGGTGAAACGGCTTACATCGTCCTCGAACCGGAAGAGAACCTGACGACAACTCCCGCGGCTCCGGTTGCCGCCGAAGAAGATGATGTCCCCTGGTACCTGGCCATCTGGAACTTCTTCACCGGCGCCGACATGTCCGGTGCCAAAATCCCCGGGTGATTGACGCGGTAATTGACCCGTCCCAGGCGGTGATCGCAGCTCAATTGGGACGACCGCTTCGGGCCATCTCGAAGCCGTTGGTGCGTTGTCATCTGGGGTTGCCGGTGGTGATCGAAGTTCCTCCGGTTCTCGACGACGGCACTCCCTTTCCTACCCACTACTGGTTGAGTTGTCCGCTGGCGGTGCGTCGGGTCGCCAGGATCGAGTCAAGGGGAGACATCGCCCTCATCGAGGGCCGGGCTGTCGCCGATCCCGAGTTTGAGCAAAGACTGGCTGCCGCCCACGAGCGGTATCAAATCGATCGTGACGACTTGATCCCCGAGGATGCGATCCATCGGCCGAGTGGAGGGGTAGCCGGGGCGAGCTTCGGCGTGAAGTGCCTCCATGCCCACTACGCGGACTACGCCGCCGGTGCCGCCTCAGACGAACCGAGGGACAACCCGGTCGGGGAGTTGGTCGCAGCCGAGATCGAGCCCCTCGATTGCACGGTGCCGTGTGTCATCGGCGATCAGCGCAACCCGACCTGGGTCGAGCCGAAGACCGAACCGGGCAGCGGGCAATGAAGGTTGCAGCCGTCGACATCGGCACCAATTCCATGCGGCTCCTCGTGGTGCACCAGGTGGGTGACGGGGTGGCCGAACTCGGAAGATACGAGCGAGTCACGGGTCTCGGCCGGGGGGTCGACGCAACGGGCGAGTTGAGCGAGGAGGCTATGGACCGGACCTTGCTCGCACTCTCCGAGTTCGGAGGCCGCATGCGGGAGATGGGGGTCGAGAGGCGGAGGGCCGTTGCCACGTCGGCGTCGCGGGATGCCCGCAATCGCGACAAGTTCTTCGATCGGGCCGAACTGGCGCTCGGAGTCCGTCCCGAGATGATCTCCGGCGATGAAGAGGCGGCCCTCGCTTTCGCCGGCGCCACGAGTCGGACCGGCGAGCCTGCACCTCATCTGGTTATCGACATAGGAGGAGGCTCGACCGAGTTCGTGACCGTCGACGGCGGGCGATCGTTCGATACCGGCTCGGTCCGGTTGACCGACCGGGTCCTCTCTGCCCGACCGGCTCCTCCCGAGCAGATCGGAACGGCTCGGGCGCTGGTAGCCGAGATGTTCTTGCCAGTCACGCCTTTCGTTGGCTCCGTTATCGGCGTCGCCGGAACCTGGACCAGCCTCGCCCGGATCCATCATGGTGATTCCAATTTCGTTCGGCTTGGACTGGCCGACATCACCGGCATGGTTGAGCGCCTCTCGGGTCTGACCGAGGAGCAAACCGCAGCCCTGGCCGGGCTCGACCCGGCCCGGGCACCGGTGATCCTGGCGGGGGCGGTCATCGCCGAGGGAGCGGCAACGGCGGCAGGAGCCGGGACCGTGGTGGTCTCCGAGCACGACCTCCTAGATGGGGTCGTGGCCGACCTGTTGCGATAGCCTTCGTGCCGCCGCCCGGGTGCTGGAATGGTATACAGACGGGTCTTAAACACCCTGCCCGCGAGGGCGTGTGGGTTCGAATCCCACCCCGGGCACCCGGCCTGCTTGATCGCCCGCGATCAACCTGACAGTTCGTCGGCGCCCGGGTTGTATGTGATCGACCGGGCGATGGTGAGAAGCTCCTCGACCGAGAGGTCCGAACTGGAAGCCCCGAGCCTCACCCCCTGCGTTTCGAAAAATACCTGTGTCCTGACTTCGCCAGACGCCTCGTAGTAGGTGATTCCGTTCGAGGTCTCAATGGGATCACCTTCGACCGGGAGACTTTCGGGATCGAGCAGCCGGAACACCTCAAGATGCCTCCCCTCGCCGTCTTCGAACCGGTGCCCGACACTGACCTCGTTGCCGACATTGGTGATCAGCGCGAACCCGTTCGGCAGGGCCGCGATGGCGATGCCCGACTGCCAGCCATCGTCCGCCGGCGACCAGGCCACGGAAGGGCCTTGCCCGTCAATCTGCGAACTGCAGGCCGCCACCAATACCACCAGGAGGGCGGCGAGCAGGGATGGCCGGGTGCGTACAGGGGACCTCGAGAGTTGCATCCGACTCCCAGGCTACGAGGATCAGGTCTCAACGGCACAAATGCATGGTCAGGGGCGGGATTCGGATTGGTAGGTGCCACAATTGCCCCGACTAGGGAGCCAACGTGCCTGTGGAATCTGCGACAGCTGACATTCTGGGTGGAGCAAGAGACGCTCTGAGTCGGCATGCATGGGTCGAAGCTTTCGACCTCTTCACCCGGGCGGACCGGGACGATCAACTCTCCGGTGTCGATCTGCTGGGTCTGGCGGATGCTGCCTGGTTTACCGGCAACTCAGACCTCTCGATCGAAACCAAGGAGAGGGCTTTCAAGGTCTTTCAGGCCGATGGCGACAAAGTGCGGGCCGCGGTGATCGCGTTCAACCTCCAGACCCAGTACGGGTACAAGGGCCAGGGTTCCATTTCCGCTGCCTGGCACCGCCGGGCAGAAAATCTTCTCGTAGACGAACCGCAGAGCTACGCCCACGGCTATTTGAAGGTCGCCCAGGCTTCCGACGCGGCTGGGCCGGCGACATCGAAGGCGCTTTCAGGCTCTTCGAGGAGGCCGCAGCGATTGGGGCGAGGACCAACACACCTGACCTGCGAGCCATCGCCCTCAGCCGGGGTGGTTACCTGAAAGTAACTAGCGGTGCAATCGCGGAGGGCTTTGCGATGTTGGAGGAGGCGGCGGTCGCCGCCGTCAACGGAGAGTTATCCCCGATGGTGGCCGGGATCAGTTGTTGCAACATGATTTCATGCTGCCGGGACCTCACCGACTACCAGCGTGCCCGGGAGTGGATCGACGCAACCGAGAAGTTCTGCGAGCGGGCGTCGGTGGCCGGCTTCCCGGGCATCTGTCGGGTGCACAAAGCCGAGGTCGTCGCCTTGACCGGGGCCTGGGCCAAAGCCGAAGAGGATTTGAGGAAGGCCACCACCGAACTTGCCGCCTACAACGCTATCCCTCCAATGGCAGACGGCTACTACGCGATCGGTGAGATCCGGTTGCGGATGGGCGACTTCGATGGAGCTGAGGAAGCCCTGCGGAGTGCTCACGCCATCGGCAAGAGCCCTCAACCGGCGCTGGCCCGGATCCGACTTGCCCAGGGGAAGGTGAAGCAGGCGGAGGCCGCCATCAACACCGCCCTGGCGGAGAACTCCTGGGACCGAGCTTCGAGGACCAGGCTGTTGCCCGCAGCCGTCGAGATCTTCGTTGCCTCGGGGGCTCTCTCAGCGGCCCGCGAGGCGGCCGAGGAGTTGGAGCGCCTGGTGGTGGATTTCGATTCACCGGCCATGCAGGCCGCTCGCCACGAATCATGGGGCCGGGTGTACCTGGCCGAAGGAGACGTCGCAGGGGCTAGCACCTTCTTACGAGACGCGGTCGCGACCTGGAGAAAGGTCGGTGCCCCTTTTGAGGTTGCCCGGGCTCGGGTGCTTCTCTCGATGGCACTGCGAGCCACCGGAGACGAGGAAGGGGCCGATCTCGAGCTCGCCACCGCCCGCGACGAATTCTGGAAACTGGGGGCGGAGTGGGCGACGGCTGAGACTGACAAGACCATCCAGGCACTTAGCGAGGGACGGTCCCGGCCGGCCCAGGCCCGGAAGACCTTCATGTTCACGGACATCGTTGGTTCGACCAATCTCGCCGAGTTGCTGGGGAACGAAGGGTGGGATCAGTTGCTCAAATGGCACGACCAGGCTCTTCGCACCCAGTTCGGGCGAAGCGGCGGGGAGGTGGTCAACTCGACCGGTGATGGGTTCTTCGTAGCGTTCGAGTCAGCCCGGCAGGGAGTCGACTGTGCAATCGCGATTCAGCAGACATTGGCCGATCACCGACGGACCACCGGTTTTGCCCCATCAGTGCGCATCGGCCTCCACGTTGCCGAGGCCAATCGTCACGGTGACGACTACACGGGCAAGGGTGTCCACGTTGCCGCACGGGTGGCAGCGTTGGGAGGGGCCGGGGAAATCATCGCAAGCACCGAAACGGTTGAAGAGGCCGGGCACGTAGCGTCGACCAATAACCGGGAGGCCACCCTCAAAGGGGTGGCCGCACCTGTCCAGGTGGCAACGGTGGTTTGGCAGTAACGCCTAGAAGTTGTGACGGGCCGGGGTTGTGATCTTCGTCACCGACATGCGGTCGAGTTCCTGCCGCCAGGGTCGCCGTGGTTGCGATTCGACAGCGTCGGGATCCATCAACCAGATCAATTCTCCGTACGACTCGATTTCACGCCGCTTGAAGAGGCTCCGCCGGACTCGCTCGGCTGCCGAGCCCATTAGGTGGTTTCTCTGCTTCATTGGGGTCTATCGGCACCCCGACCCCTGGTTGTACAGACTAGAAATCAACACGCCCGAAAGGGCTAGTCCCATCTCGCCTGCCCAGATCCCCTGAGGGATCGGCGAGAATCGGCCTCGATGACGACGCCGGCCCTCTCCGACTCCCGACTTGCCAACCTCAGTGCCCGCAGCATCGGGGATGCCTACCGGTCGTTTGACGATCGGTTCCGAATCGTCACCCGACGGGCCAGGATCCGGTTTCAGGACCGCGACTGGAAAGGCATGGCCGCCGATGCTGCCCAGCGCTTCGACGTCTACGGCAAGGTCGTTTCCGAAGCGGTCGACGACGTGAAGCGGCTGATGGGGAGCCGGGTCGAGGATGGGATGGTTTGGGCGGCGATGAAGGCCGTGTATTCCGGCCTCATCCAGGACCGCGACGACTGGGAGCTGGCCGAGACCTTCTTCAATTCGGTCACCCGGAAGATCTTCTCGACGGTCGGCGTGGATGCGGCTATCGAGTTCGTCGACACCGACTTCGGTTCGCCTCCTAACGAGTCCGACCATTCGGTCTACCGCTCGTACCAGGACCCCGATGACATGGCTGTCGTGATTCAGCAGATCATCGCCGACGCCGACCTCGACGTTACCTATCGATCTCTGGTAGCCGATTCCATCGAGGCGGCTCAGAAGATCGGCGAGCATCTCCGGAGGGTGGGAGCGCTACGTGTCATCGATCGGGCGGAAGTGGTCGACGCCGTTTTCTACCGGGGCAAGGCCGCCTATCTGGTCGGCCGGATATACAGCGGCTCGCACGTGGTCCCGCTGGTGGTGGCCCTCCTTCACCCGGAGGAAGGTGTCGTTCTTGACGCGGTTCTCCTGACCGAGAACCAGGTGTCGATTCTCTTTTCGTTCGCTCGCTCCTATTTCCACGTTGACATCGATCGGCCTTACGACCTCGTCAGATTCCTTCGCTCGCTCATGCCGCGCAAGCGGCTATCGGAGTTGTACATCTCGATCGGCCAGCACAAGCACGGGAAGACCGCCATGTTCCGGGAACTGCTCGACCACCTTTCCTCGAGTGGGGAGAAGTTCGAGATTGCTCGCGGCACGAGAGGACTGGTCATGATCGTGTTCACCCTGCCCGGTTTCGACGTCGTGCTAAAGGTCATCAAGGATCGGTTTCCGAGCCCTAAGCGCACCACCCGAAGCGACGTCCGCGAGCGCTATCGCCTGGTCTTTCATGGTGACCGAGCTGGCCGCCTGGTCGACGCCCAGGAGTTCGAGCACCTCCAGTTCGACCTGGCCCGGTTCTCGCCAGAAGTGCGGGACCTCCTCCTGACCGAATGTGGGCGCTCGATCGAGACCACCGACCGCACCATGGTTGTCGGCCACGCCTACATCGAGAGGAGGGTGATCCCTCTCGACATCTATCTCCGCGATGCCGATCCGGACCTGGCGGCGACGGCCATGGTCGACTACGGATGGGCGATCAAAGAACTCGCCGCAGTCGGGACCTTTCCCGGCGATCTGTTGTTGAAGAACTTCGGCGTGACTAGGCATGGTCGCGTGGTCTTCTACGACTACGACGAGATCATGAGCCTTGCCCGTTGTGTCTTTCGCGAGATGCCCGAGCCCAGCGACCCCATTGAGGAGATGGCGGCGGAGCCCTGGTTCGCAGTCGGCCCCGACGACGTGTTTCCCGAGGAGTTCTCGAGCTTCCTCGGGGTGGAGGGCGAACTCCGGCAAGCGTTCCTCGACAAGCACTCTGATCTCCTGACGGCCCGCTGGTGGCAGGACACCCAGCGCCGGGTTGCGGCCGGCGAAGTGATCGACATCTTCCCGTACGAGGATCGCCTCCGACTCCGGCACCCGGGATGGGGCTTCGGTGCTGACCCCGTCGACTGATCTGCCGATCGAAGCGGTCGTCGACGAACTTGCCTCCTCGTTCGGCTCTGGCCACCGTGCTGTACTGGTTGCTCCCCCCGGCTCGGGCAAGACCACGATCGTCCCGTTGCGTCTTCTCGAACAGCCGTGGCTGGACGGGAAGATCGTCGTGCTCGAACCCCGCCGTTTGGCGACGAGAGCGGCCGCCCGTCGGATGGCCTTCCTGATTGGGGAAGAAGTCGGCGGTACGGTCGGCTACGTCACTCGTGACGACCGTCAGACGAGCAAAGCGACGCGGGTCGAGGTCGTCACCGAGGGAGTGCTGACGCGACGCCTCCAGCAGGATCCCGCCCTGGCCGGCACCGCGATGGTCGTCTTCGACGAATTTCACGAGCGGAATCTCCAGACCGACCTGGGTCTGGCGCTGACCCTCGACAGCATCGAGTCGCGCCGACCCGACCTGAAGCTATTGGTCATGTCGGCCACCCTCGACGCCCGGAGGGTCGCCGACCTCATCGACGCCCCGGTCGTGACCGGTTCCGGGCGAATGCATCCCGTGGAGATGCGGTGGTCCCCGCTGTCGAGAACAGGCCGACTGGACCAACACGTTGCTTCCGTCGCCCGGCAGGCGATGGCGGAGCCGGGGGACATCCTCGTGTTCTTGCCGGGGATGGCAGAGATCGAACGAGTGGCACGTCTTCTCGAGGGAGTCGATGCCGATGTCCACCTTCTGCATGGAAGCCTTTCGATCCAGGCCCAGGACGCTGCTTTGTTCCCGTCGACCCGGCGCAAGGTGGTGTTGTCGACCGATATCGCCGAGACCAGCCTCACCGTCGAAGGGGTCCGGATCGTGATCGACTCCGGTCAGGCCCGAGCGCCCAGGTTCGACCCACACACCGGGATGACCAGGTTGCGGACCGTGCCGATATCGAAGTCTTCGGCCGAGCAGCGAGCCGGACGGGCCGGGAGAACCGAGCCGGGAGTCGCCTACCGGTTGTGGTCGCTGATCGAGCATGGCACTCGCCGTCCTCACACGGAGCCCGAGATCACGCAGGTGGACCTCGCCGGGCTTGCCCTCGAATTGGCCGCCTGGGGAAAGCCCGATCCGTCACAGCTCCCGTTCCTAGATCAACCACCGCCGCGAACGTTTCGGGAAGGCCGGGACCTGCTCATGAACCTAGGCGCGATTGATGGCGCCGGGACCCTGACCGACACGGGTCGCCGAATGCTCGACCTTCCGCTCCATCCCCGGCTGGCCCGGATGGTCGCCGATGCCGATCCCGCCGACCGCTGGCTGGCATGCGTGCTGGCCGCGGTCGTCGACGAGCGGGATCCCTTTCGAAGCCGGCCCGGGGAGAGACCACCGGCCGATCTGGCGTTGCGGGTCGAAGCCGTGAGCGGCGGCGACAATCAATGGGCCGACCGACGAGCGGTGGAACGGCTCCGGGTTCGTGCCTCCGATCTGGCCCGAAGGGTCGGATCGGAACGTAAGAATTCAGGCGCGTGGTCGGCCGCTTCGCACCGGTCCGGGGCCCTGCTGGCCCTGGCCTATCCCGACCGGCTTGCCATCAAACGTGGCAGCGCCGGCCGGTTCCAGCTCCGAACCGGGACGACCGCCTTCCTCGCCGCTACCGACTCGATAGCGGGGGAGGGATTCCTGATCGCCGCCGACCTCGACGGGAAGCGCAAAGACGCCCGCATCCGGCTCGCGGCCGTGATCGATGCCGACGATGTGGCGCTGATGTTCTCGAGCGAGGTCGAGACGAAAGTCAGCCTGCAATGGTCCGGTGACCGCGTGGTCGCCCGAACGGAGCGACGACTGGGCGGCCTTGCTCTTGACTCATCCGAGCAACCGGCCGACCCCGGGCCGGACGTCGCCAAGATGCTCGCGGCCCGCATCCGCAAGCTGGGCTTCCAATCGCTCGACCATGACGGAAGCGTTCGTGCATGGCTGGACCGGCTTGAGTTCCAAGGACGCGATGCGAACTTCTCCGAGCGTGCCCTTCTCGACAGTCTCGGGGATTGGCTCGGGTTGCAGTTGAGCAGCGCTTTATCTCTCGACGACCTCGACCCGATCAAGGCGCTCAGGTCCATGTCACCAGCCCGGGGCCGTCAGCCACCGAGCCAGGTCGAGCTGGGCAACGGGCGCAGGGCCAAGGTGTCGTACCCGGATGGGGTTCCGCGCATCGCCGTCAAGGCTCAGGACCTCTATGGGATCGACCGGCATCCGGAGATCGGTGGGGTCCCGCTGGTGGTCGAGGTCTTGTCGCCTGCCAACCGCCCGGTTCAGATCACTTCGGACCTGCCCGGGTTTTGGAAAGGCTCCTGGGCTCAGGTTCGCAAAGAGATGATCGCGCGCTATCCCAAGCACGATTGGCCCGCCGACCCGACTACCCGGAGAAGTGGTCGTCCCTAGCATCGACGTCGTGTCTAAGGCCTCGAGCCCGAGGGTCACCTGATGGTGATGTTGGAGGTGCTGGCCGGAGCGGCCGCAACACTCGACGACACCCGTCTCACCGATCCGGTCGGCCTTCCCTTCGGAGCGAGTGTTGTGCTTGTGACTGGTGTTCTGGAGGGCCGCTGGTTGGCTCCCTTGCAGACGATGCGCCATCGAGGATGGAAGCCGATGGTTCTTCTCGTCGGTGACGCAACCGCACCCTCGGTTGCCGGGATCCCAATCTGGAAAGTGTCGGCGAGTTCCGAGCTGATCGCGACTCTCGGAGGACCCACTTGAGACGACCTTCGTGAAACAGAACTGGACCGTTTCATTGATGCTGCTGGCGGTCTGCACCGGGTGGACCGTGGCGGTCCCATTCGACGGAGTTTCCAGCCTATATCTGGCAACGGTGTGCGCCGGCACTGTGCTGGTGTGCGCCGGCTTTCGCCTGGTCGATGCCGGCCGGCTCAAGTGGTTGGCAGCAGGGGAGACCCTGGCCGTGATAGCGGTGCCGGTCGCCATCTTCGGCGTCGGTTCCATCGCCGGCCCTCTCGATAAATCTTCGTTGGTAGCGGGGCTGGTCGCCTCGTTCATCGTCTGGCTCCTCGGTGCGATCACCATCACCGACATCGAGGCCGTCACCGAGCCCACCGATCTGATCGAAGGGGTGTCAGGGATCACCACCCGCCTGCTGTTGGTCGGGATGGTGCTCATGCTTGCCACAGTGGCCGGCCACGGTGGTCTCGCTCCAGTCACTACGGCGAGACCGATTCAGGGAGGGTTGGTTGTGCCGTTCATCCTCTTCTGGATCGTGGGCGTGAGCGGTTTGGCGAGCCTCAATCGAGCGCGGCTGCTGGCGCGCTGGAAACGGGATCGATCGCAAATCGACGACGATCTTCAAGAACGGTGGCGGACCGCCACCGTTCTCTGGGTGGCGGGGGCTGCGACCTTGTTCGTTGTGTGGTGGTGGGTCGGTCGTGCTCCCCTGGACCTAGCTCACACTGTCGCCACCACCGGCCTGCGGGGACTGACCGCCTTCGTCGGACGGCTCCTAGGGGCCGACGTTCCGACCGCCAATCCATCCGGTCCATCGCAGCCAACCGTCGTTGCCCCTCCTCCGTCGTCGGCCGTGAATCCCATGACACCACCGCCCGAATGGTTTGACCTTTTCCTGCTGCTGATAGCGGGCGCCATCTTCGCGTTTGCCTTCGTGGTGTTTCGACGTCGAGTTCGAGCCCGGGACGCCTCCTATTCCTTGCTGTTCCGGTCCGTGCTTCGAGCGATCTGGGAGGCTCTATCGGGGTTCGTGAAGGAACTCGGCAGGCTGGTGAAGTCGCTCTTCCGGGGGAGGGCGAATCGCGACGGCGCCCGGGATCGTCGGTCCCGATCGGGGACGTCAACGTCTCCCGGCTGGTCGCCGGCCGATCCGCTGCGGCGTCGCGTTGCCAGCGAATACCGCGCATTCCTGACGGTAGCGCGCCAACGAATGGGGCCAATCTCGGGGGCAGAGACCCCATCCGAACTGGCGCGGCGAATCGAAGCCGCCGAACCGATTGACCCCGCCCTGGGGGTTCTCACCGGTATCTACGAACTGGCCCGGTTCAGCCTGCAGCCGCTCGATGAGTCGGTCGTACGCCGGGCTCAGGATGCGCGTGCGACCATCAACGGTCGCTGGGACGAACCGGGCTAGGCGCTAACTTCGGGCCGATGGCGAGTTATCCGGCCGAGTACGAAGTTGACGCCGTCCTCGCCGATGGTGATGTCGTCCAGGTCCGCCCGATCAAGCCCGAGGACGCCGACCAGCTCATTGCCTTTCATGGCAGGCTCAGCACCGAGAGCCGGTACTTCCGATTCTTCCGGGTCAAGGACACCCTCGAGAGAAGCGAAGCGGAGTTTTTCGCAAACGTCGACTATCACGACCGTATGGCCCTGGTGGCGGTCGACGACGGGCTGATCGTCGGAGTCGCTCGCTACGACCGCATGAGTGATGAGCCATCGGTGGCGGAGGTCGCCTTCGTCGTCGATGACGCCCACCAGGGGAAAGGGATCGCCTCGGAGTTGCTGGCTCTGCTCACGAGCTATGCCCGCCAGACCGGGGTGAATTCCTTCCGGGCTTTCGTCCTACCCGAGAACCTTCAGATGATGAGAGTCTTTCGGAACTCCGGGTATCTCCTGACGAGAACGCTCGATGATGGGGTTTTCACAGTCGACTTTCCGGTCGACCATTCCCTCGACGCCAGGACCGCCGAGGACATGAGGGAGAAGCGGGCTGTGGCTGCATCTCTTCTGCCGATCTTCTTCCCGCGCTCCATTGCCGTGATCGGAGCCTCCACCACGCCGGGATCGATCGGGTTCCGTCTATTCGGCAACCTCCTCTCTAGCGGCTTTTCGGGTGCGCTCTTCCCGGTCAACCGGACTGCTCCCGTGGTCCATTCGGTCCGGGCTTACACCAGCGTCCTCGACATCCCCGATGTCGTGGATCTCGCCTTCATCGCGGTGCCGGCCAAAGCCGTATTGGGAGTGGTAGCAGAATGTGCTCAGAAGGGTGTGCGCGGGCTCTCGGTGATCACAGCCGGGTTCTCGGAGACCGGCCCGGCAGGCGCCAAGCTCGAGGCCGAGCTACTCGCCCTGGTACGGGGAGCCGGAATGAGAATGGTGGGCCCGAACTGCATGGGCCTCCTCAACACGGCGCCGTCGGTCAACTTGAACGGCACCTTTGCCCCGGTCTATCCACCGCAAGGCAACATCGCGATGTCGTCTCAGTCGGGAGCACTGGGCATCGCCATCCTCGACTACGCCGGTCAGGCCAACATCGGCATCAGCCAGTTCGTCTCGGTGGGCAACAAGGCCGACGTCTCGGGCAACGATTTGCTGCTCGCCTGGGAAGATGATCCGTCGACCGACGTCATCCTGTTGTACCTGGAGTCGTTCGGCAATCCACGCAAGTTCAGCCGCATTGCTCGTCGGATCGGAATGAGCAAGCCGATCATTGCCGTCAAGTCGGGCCGGTCTAAGTCGGGCAGCATGGCGGCCACCAGCCACACCGGAGCTCTGGCGAGTTCCGATGTCGCGGTCGATGCTCTCTTCGAGCAGGCCGGCGTAATCCGGACTAACACCATCGAAGAGATGTTTGCGGTGGCATCCCTCCTGGCCAACCAACCGCTCCCGCGAGGCCGGAGAGTGGGCATCGTCACCAACGCCGGGGGTCCCGGCATCCTGGCCGCCGATGCCCTCGAGGCGGCAGGCCTCATCTTGCCCGAACTGTCCGAGGCGACCAGGAAGCGACTGTCCGAGAAGCTCCCGGCGGAGGCTTCCACCCGCAACCCCGTCGACACGATCGCCTCAGGCGGACCGGATGAGTATGCCCATTGCCTGGGGGTGCTGATCGATTCGGACGAGGTGGATGCGGTGATGGTGATCTACGTGCCGACCACGGTGGGCGGAGCCACCGAAGTTGCCGGCGCCATCCGGAGCGCGGCGGACTCTCACTCAGAAGAGGTGCCGCTCATGGCAGTCTTCATGCAACAGGGAACATCGACCCTTCTGGCAGGCGGGCGCAGAACGATTCCCACGTTCAGGTTCCCGGAGGCCGGCGCTCTCGCCCTTTCAAGAGCGGTCCGCCACAGTGAATGGCGGTCGCGAGACCCGGGGATCGAGCGAGCCTTTGCCGATATGGACACGACCCTGATCAGAGGAGTTGTTGAGCCGGCGGTCGAGAGGCTCGGGGAGGAAGGCGGATGGTTGGAGACCGGCGAGGTCGAGTCCCTCCTGGCGGCTGCGGGCCTGGCTCTGCCGAGCAGCCGGCTGGTAACGGACGAAGAGAGCGCGGTGGCCGCCGCCGCCGAGATCGGTGGCCCGGTTGTGCTCAAGGTAGTGGCTCCGTCTGCTCTCCATAAGTCCGATGTAGGGGGTGTGCTTCTCAACCTCGAAGGAGCCGGGGTCGTGGCCGAGGGATTCCGGCGGGTGTGGAGCGCGGTCCCCGATCCGGAGGCTGTCCTTGTGCAGGAAATGGTGGGTGGCGGCCACGAAGTCCTGATCGGTATGACCGAGGATCCCAACTTCGGTCCTCTGATCGTCTTCGGCATGGGCGGGGTGCTGGTGGAACTCCTCCAGGATGTTGCTTTCCGGATCCATCCACTGACCGACACCGAAGCGCGTTCCATGATCCTCTCGATTCGCACCTCGCGGCTGCTCCAGGGTTATCGGAATCTGCCACTCGGCGATCTCGAAGCACTCGAAGAAGCGCTCCTGCGGGTGTCGGCCTTGATCAACCTGGTGCCCGAGATGGTCGAACTCGACCTGAACCCGGTCAAGGTTCTCGCTCCCGGAGACGGCGTCCGGCCGGTCGATGCGCGCATCAGAGTGAAGCGTTTGCAACCGGAGCGATCTCCGGAACTGGCCGACCTGCCGTCGGCCCGCCGCCGTAGGCGCACTTGATACCCTGCCCCCATGGCATTGGTGGAGTTCACAGTTGAAGGGGCGGTGGCTTTGGTCCGGCTCAACCGGCCTCCCGTCAACGCCCTCTCGGCGGAGTTGTCGGCCGATTTGAAGATGGCGTTCGAGCAGGCAGCCGACCCGCAGATCCGGGCGGTGGTCGTGACCGGTCAACCTCATTTCGCGGCCGGCGCCGACATCAAGGGCTTTCAGGCGGTCTATGAATCGGGCGGCGATCAGCGATTGGCCCGCACCCTGGCGGACACCGTGTTGGTTCTGGAGACTTTGGAGAAGCCCACCATCGCCGCAATCCACGGCTACGCCTTGGGCGGTGGCCTGGAGTTGTCTCTTGGCGCCGACTTCCGTTTCCTGGCAGAAGACGCCCTGGTGGGCCAGCCCGAGATCAAGCTGGGCCTTATCCCCGGCGCGGGCGGCACCCAACGCCTGACCAGGGTCGTCGGTTTCCAAAGAGCGAAGGACATCGTCTTCACCGGGCGTCAGGTCGGAGCTCAGGAAGCCCTGGGAATCGGTCTGGCCAATCGGGTTTATCCGACCGAGCAGTTGCTAGAGGAGTCCATGCAGGCCGCCGCCGAGATGGCTACCTGGCCCACCAAGGCCATCGCCGCCGCCAAGCGGGCATTGGCCGGTGGCTGGGGCCGCCCTCTGGGGGACGGCATGGCAGTCGAGGAGCGGGAGTTCGAGGCCAGCTTCTGGACCGACGACGCCCGGGAAGGCGTCGCCGCCTTCCTCGAGAAGCGCAACGCCGACTTCCACGGCCGCTAAAACCCCGAAACCCTCGTTTTGGCGCGAGCATCCCGCACCAGGGCACGGGTTTGGCGCGCCAAAAAGAATTTCCTAGGTTTCGATGAGCGCTTTCAGGCGTCGGAGGTTGCCGCGCCAGATCAGGGTCAGGATGGGGCGGGCCACGGCGGCGCCGATCGGACCGCCGAAACGCCACGGAAAGTCGACCTCTTCCGTCCAGGTGAAACGGGTGGCGCCACCGACGGCGGACAACTCGAACTCACCGCGGCCGGTGAACAAGCCCCGGTGCTCCACCGAGATGCGGCGCCCGGTTTCCCAGACCGTCACCTTCATAACGTCGGTGGTCCGGAAAGGCCCGACCCTGGTGGCTACCCGCATGACGCTGCCGGCACCCTGGCGGGTCTCGGAGTCGAAATCGATCGACTCGACATCGGCCATCCACTGACCATGGTTGGCCAGGTCCGATGCCGCCTCCCACACCGCATCGAGCGGTGCTCGGATGTCGACGGAAACGGTTACCGACGGCATTGCCCAATTCCTCTGCGACAATTTGGTCTCATGAGACAATTCTGGTCTTGATCTACCTCGACCACGCCGCCACCACCCCTTTGCGTCCCCAGGCCGCCGAGGCGATGGAGCCTTTTCTGAGGGATCGCTTCGGAAATACCTCTGGCAGCCATGACGTCAGCCGGCGAGCCAAGAATGTGCTGGAGGAGGCGCGGGAGCAGGTCGCCGGGATACTTGGAGCCTCCCCGTCCGAGGTGATCTTCACCGGCGGAGGCACCGAGGCGGACAACCTTGCGCTGAAAGGCGCCGCTCTCCCCAACCGGGGAGGGGTCGTCACCGTCGCCACCGAGCACGAAGCGGTGCTTGAAACCGGCCACTTCCTCGAGAGAATGGGAAGCAAGGTCGACATCATCGGGGTCGATCGGCACGGGATTGTCGATCTGGCCCAACTGGAGAAGGCGGTTGGCCGACATACCGCGGTGGTTTCGGTGATGACCATCAACAACGAGACCGGCACCGAGCAGCCGATCGATCGCGTCGTGGAGACGGTCAAACGTTCGAACCCGCGAACGCTCGTCCATACCGACGCGGTCCAGGCCTTTTCCTCGCTCAATCTGTCAGTGGACGAACTTGGTGTCGATCTGTTGTCACTTGCCGCCCACAAGTTCGGCGGCCCCCAGGGCGTCGGGTTGCTGTATGCCCGGTCGGGAATCAATCTCGAGCCGGTGATGCACGGGGGTGGTCAGGAGTTCGGTCGCCGCAGCGGCACTCACAACGTGGCCGGGGTGGCCGGTATGGCCGCGGCAATGGTCGCCGCCGCCGCTGATCGTGATCGGTTCCGGCGCGAGGTGGGAGAAGCCCGGCAGGCCTTCGAGGCGAAGCTCTCCGATCGCATCGAGCGGACGGTCCCCGAGTCGATAAGCGCCCCGCAGCACAGCCATCTCCGGCTCGGAGTCGAGAACGAAACGTTGCTCGTGAGACTCGACCGACTTGGGGTGGCCGCCTCGGCCGGATCGGCCTGTCAGTCGGGAGCCACCACCGTCTCCCACGTTCTTTCGGCAATGGGTCTCAGCAAGGAACAGGCCCGGCATTCGATGCGCTTCACCTTCGGGTGGACCTCGACGACTGCCGAAGCCGAACGGGCTGCCGAACTCGTGATCCAGGCTCTCGAGGGCCGTTCATGAGAGTTCTCGTCGCGATGTCGGGGGGCGTCGACTCGTCGGTGGCAGCGGCCCTGATGAAAGCGGATGGCCACGAAGTCATCGGGGCCACTCTCAAGATGTGGCAGGGCCCGTCGGGCGAGGCTCCCACCGCGGGTTGTTGCACGGTCAGCGACTCCGAAGACGCACGCCGGGTTGCAGCCCAACTCGACATTCCGTACTACGTGCTCGACTACACGGAGCACTTTCGGACCGGTGTGATCGACCGGTTCGTCTCTGACTATCGGCACGGCCGCACTCCCAATCCCTGCGTCGAGTGCAATCGGACGGTCAAGTTCTCGAGGCTGCTCGAACAGAGCGCCGCTTTTGGTTGCGACCTCCTCGTGACCGGCCACTACTCCCGGGTCGCAAATGTCGACGGGCGGCATCAACTGTTGCGGGGCAAGGACCGCAACAAGGACCAGTCCTACGTGCTCGCCATGCTCGGCCAGCGCGAGCTTGCCAGGGTCCGGTTCCCGGTGGGCGATCTGGAGAAGGCCCAGACGCGGGAACTCGCCGTCGGGCTCGGCTTGCGCACCGCCGGCAAGCCCGACAGCCAGGACATCTGCTTCGTCGGAAAGGACCACTACTCGAACTTCCTTCGCAAGGCGGAGCCCTCGACGGTGGCCCCCGGTCCGATTCTGGATATGGCCGGACAGGTACTCGGTTCCCACCAGGGCGTCGCCGGTTTCACGATCGGCCAGCGGCGAGGAGTCGGAGTGGCTCTCGGGGAGCGCCGGTATGTCGTCGAGGTGCGACCGGAGACTTCGACGGTTGTCGTCGGCGATCGATCCGACCTGGAGGTCGAAGCGGTCCGGCTGACAGAGGTCACTTGGGTTGACTTTCCACTCACGAACGGGGAGTCGATCGAGGTGCAGTACCGCGCTCACGGGACGGCGGTACCGGCTCTATGGGACAACGGAACATTGCTGTTCGACGCGGCCCAGATTGCGGTGGCGCCGGGCCAGACCGCAGCCCTCTACCGGGGCGATCGGGTGTTAGGCAGCGGAATCATCGAAGCTGCATAGCGTTGCGTAATGGTGGTTCCGCCGATCGACGAAGAAGCCGCCTGGGCCGACGAATCGACGATTCGGATGGCTCTCTATCGGCGATGGCCGATTGCTGACCAGGGGATTCCGGATCACTTGACGATGCCATCATCGGGGCCATGCCACGCCGCCAACCGGTAGCTCAAGAGGTCCAAGAGCGGATCGAGGAACTGCGCCAGCAGCTCCGCTATCACGGCTACCGCTATCACGTCCTCGATCAACCGGAGATCTCCGACGCGCAGTACGACACGATGCTGCGGGAACTGGTCCGTCTCGAGGAAGAGAATCCTCTTCTCATCACCTCCGACTCACCTACCCAACGGGTGGGCGGCTCCATCGGCGATCTCTTCGCACCTGTTCAGCACCGCCGTCCTCTGTTTTCATTGGACAACGTCGAGGCGTCCGAAGAGCTCGATTCGTGGGAGCAGCGGACGATCAGACTGCTTGGTCGGGCTCCGCTCGGCTACTCGTGTGAGCTCAAGATCGACGGCCTCGCCGTCGTCGTCACTTATGAAGAAGGCCTTCTGACCCGGGCAGCAACCCGCGGAGACGGAACCACCGGCGAGGACATCACCGTCAACCTCCGGACGATCAAGTCGATACCCCTGCGACTGCTTGGTCGACCTCCCAAAGTGCTCGAGGTGCGGGGCGAGGTGTACATGCCCTACGCCGCCTTCGAGGATCTCAATCGCCGCCAGTCCGAAGCCGGGCTTCGCATGTTCTCCAACCCTCGCAACGCAGCCGCCGGCTCGGTGCGCCAGAAGGATCCCAACATGACCGCCGGCCGTGACCTCGGTGTGTGGATCTACCAGATCGGGGTCATCGAGGGAGGCCCGGCATTGGAGACCCACTCCGCGCAGATGGAGTACCTCGACACCCTCGGCATCCGAGTCAACCCAGCCTCGGCCACAGTCGCCGGTCTGGCCGACGTCAAGGACTACATCACCCGGGCGGAGAAGGAGAGACACTCTCGCGAATACCAAACCGACGGTGTGGTCCTCAAGGTGGACTCGCTCGAGGACCAGCGGGAATTGGGTTACACCGCCCACGCACCGCGCTGGGCGGTGGCTTTCAAGTTTCCGGCCGAAGAGCAGATCACCACCCTCAACGAGATTCAGATCAACATCGGGCGGACCGGAGCGGCGACGCCGTTCGCGGTGCTCGAACCGGTCAACGTCGGCGGGGCCAAGGTGTCGTTTGCAACCCTCCACAACGAAGACGAGTTGCGTCGCAAAGACCTGCGGGTCGGCGACCAGGTGATCGTCCGCAGAGCAGGAGACGTGATCCCGGAAGTGGTCGGGCCGGTTGTATCGGTCCGCACGGGCAAGGAGAAGGAATGGTCGATGCCGGACAAGTGCCCGTTCTGCCGCAATCCGATAGTCCGTCCCGAGGGGGAGAAGGTGGCTCGATGCACCGGCGGCTACACCTGTCCGTCGCGGCTCCGGGAATGGCTATTCCACTTCGCCTCCCGTGGAGGCATGGACATCGAGGGACTGGGCTACAAGACCATCGACCTGCTTCTGCGGGAGAAGCTGATCAGCGACCCAGCCGACATCTTTCTCCTCCGGTCCGATCAGCTCCTCGGCTTCGAGGGATGGGGCGAGATATCGGTCGGCAATCTGATGAAGGGGATCGACGCAGCCCGTCATCGAAAGCTTCAGCGGGTCTTGATGGCGCTGGGGATTCGCCATGTTGGAGGCACTGTCGCCAGGGTGCTGGCTCGCCGCTATCGCAGCTTGCGAGCCCTGATGGACACCCCCGAGGAAGAGATCGCAGCCACCGAGGGGGTGGGGCAAGTGATCGCATCGTCGGTCAAGCAATGGTCGAGCGATCCCGACAACATCGATTTGGTGGCGAAGCTGGAGTCGGCCGGGGTCACCCTCGAGGACGAACAAGTAGAGGAAGGGGCGGGTTCCGATCTCCTCACCGGAGTCAGCGTGGTGGTAACAGGGACCCTCGAGTCGATGAGCCGGGAAGCGGCCGAGGCAGCCGTGGTGGCCCGCGGCGGCAAGGCCACCTCGGGTGTCTCCAAGAAAACGACCTACCTGGTGGCCGGGGCCAATCCTGGCGCCAGCAAGGTCACCAAGGCGGCGGGGTCAGGCGTGCCGGCCATCGATGAAGCGACCTTCCTCAAGCTGCTCGAGACCGGGGTATAGCAGAAGCCCCCTCGCTGGAAACGCTATTGGACCCGGAAGGTCCAGGTGAACTCGCCGGGTTGGGGAAGGCCGGCAAGGCTGTCCCAGACGATCCGCACGACGTGCTCGCCCGGAGACCAGCGATCGAAGGCCAGGCTCGTGGGGGCGGGCTGCCAGCGATGGACGCCGGTGGCCTCGACGAAGGTGACTTCGGCAGCCGGGACAGGGAACCCGTCGATGAATATCTGGGCGAGAAAGCCCGGCTGGAGGTCGACCTCGAGAATGGCTTGAGCTAGAGCGGAGTCTCCGGGACCGGGCCCAAGCGATTCGACCACCTCGGGAAGTGCGAGAGGTTCCCCCCCGCCTCCGAAAGCGATCGCCAGGGCAACCGCCGCCACCACGATCAACGCCAGGCCTACGTACACCAATCGGTACGGGATCGAGCTCGTCGACGAGGTCGCAACGTGTTTTCCGGACTGACGATTGATGTTTCGATCCTGTTTGGAGCCCGACCCAGGTTAAGGCCACATTCTCAAGTAAAAGCGGTGAGGCCAACCCCAGCTACCGTCAGGACTGATGAGGATCAATCCTTCCCTGATCGCGCTGGGCGAGTATTCGATCGGTCGCCTACAGGAGATGGCCCGGCATATGCAGGCCGAAGGTCGCCCGGTATTCGACTTTTCGATCGGTGACCCCCGGGAGCCGACGGCCCGATTCATCATCGACGCTGCCAGGGACGCGATTCCGGCGGTATCGCAGTACCCGACCACGTCCGGACTTCCTGAGCTGCGTGAGGCCATCGCCGGGTACGTATCGCGTCGCTTTGGGGTAGAGGTGGACCCCGCTACCCAGGTGATGCCCACGTCGGGAGGCAAGGAATCGATATTTTCCAGCCACCTCGCCTTCGTCGATCGAACCCGTTCCGATGTGGTGGCGTGGCCCACCCCTGGCTATCCGATCTACCACCGGGGAGCGGTGCTGGCTGGGGCCACCCCCTATCCCGTGAAGCTGTCCGGAGACTTTGTCATGCGGGCATCCGACATTCCGGATCCGATCTGGCAGCAAGCCACGATGGTGTGGATCTGCACGCCGCATAACCCGGCCGGTTCGGTGACGTCGGCCACCGATCTCGACGCCCTCTACCAGCAGGCCCGGCGCCACGACACCTTGCTCTGCTCCGACGAGTGTTATGCCGACCTCTACGACGAGGAACCTCCCAACTCGATCTTGCAGATCGCGGGACCGGGGTCGTCGGGATGCCTCTCTTTCCTTTCGCTTTCCAAGCGTTCGGGAATGACCGGTTACCGGTCGGGTGCCATCGTGGGCGACCACGATGCGATCAAGGCCATCAAGTCCCTCCGGAACGCCACCGGGACGGCATCTCCTGAGTTCATCCAATCGGCTGCCGTGGCAGCTTGGGCCGACGACGAGCACGTGACCGAGAGACGTGACATTTTTCGACAGAAGCGGGCGATCCTGGCGAAGGCGTTCGATTCGCTCGGCTACGAGATTTCGGGATCCGTTGCCGGTATCTATCTCTGGGTGGCCGTCGGCGATGATGTCGCCGTGAGCGAGCGACTCCTCCAAGACGGCATCCTTGTGACTCCGGGGCGCGGCTTCGGACCCGGTGGCGAGGGTTACATCAGGCTGGCCCTGGTTCCCACCCTTGACCGGTGTGAAGAGGCGGCGGAAGCGTTGACGGCATGTCTCGGACGCTGATCGAAGCGGCCTTCGCCGGAGAGATACGCCTCGAGGACGCCCGGCCCGCGGTCGAGCAGGCGATCGCCGACCTCGACTCCGGCGCCGCCCGGGTGGCCGAGAAGGTCGATGGGGAATGGCGCGTCAACGGCTGGCTGAAGCAGGCGATCCTGCTGTATTTCCGGCTCCAGAAGATGACCACATTCGAGGTCGGGCCGTTCGAGTTCCACGACAAGATCCCGCTCAAGAAGAACCTGGCGAAACAGGGAGTTCGGGTGGTGCCGCCGGGGGTGATCCGCTATGGCGCCCACTGCGAACCGGGGGTGATCGTTATGCCGGGGTATGTCAACATCGGCGCCCGGGTCGGCTCGGGGACCATGGTCGACACCTGGGCAACGGTGGGTTCTTGTGCGCAGATCGGCAGCAATGTGCATCTTTCAGGAGGCGTCGGGATCGGGGGAGTGCTGGAACCGCTCGGGGCGCGGCCCGTCATCGTCGAAGACGGGGCCTTCATCGGCAGTCGTTCGATCGTCGTCGAGGGCGTAGTGATCGGGGAGCGGGCAGTCCTCGGGGCCAATACGGTCATTGCTTCCAACACTCCGATCATCGACGTGACCGGTCCGGAACCGGTCGAGCATCGAGGCCGGGTCCCGGCGGGGTCGGTGGTAGTGCCCGGCACCAGGTCCAAGGAGTTTCCGGCCGGGAACTACCAGCTCTCATGTGCGCTGATCATCGGACAGCGCACCGAGAAGACCGACGAGAAGACCAACCTCAACGAATTTCTCCGCGACCTCGGGGTGCAGCTGTGAGATTGGCGGGGGACCCGGTGCCCACCGCATGAAGACGCTCGAAGAGACTCTCACATGGCTGGTCGATATCCCCTCGGTCACTGGCGAAGAAGCCCGGATCTGCACGGCGATCGCAACCCGCCTCTACCCGTCCATGGGACGGGATGCCGTCGTTCGTTTCAGCGACTCATTGATCGTCGGCCGTCGGACCGGCCGGCCCCTGCTCCTCCTCGCGGGTCACCTCGACACCGTCCCGTCCCAGGGTCAAGGACCGGCCCACGTCGTCGGAGGTCGCCTTCACGGACTCGGGGCGGCGGATATGAAGGCAGGGCTGGCGGTGATGATCCACCTTCTCGAGGATCCTGGCATCTCGGCAGGGCCCTACGACGTCATCGGGATCTTCTACGCCGGCGAGGAAGGACAATCATCGGGGAATCAGCTGGAAGAGGTCCTCACCAGAGCAGCCTGGATGTCACAAGCGGAGTTCGCCGTCGTGCTGGAGCCGTCTGACGGTGAACTTCAGCTCGGTTGCAACGGCATCATCAACGCCACCGTCTCTTTCGAGGGCAAGTCGGCTCACTCCGCCCGTCCGTGGTTGGGCGAGAACGCGGTCACAAAGGCAGGGGAGTGGATGACTCGCCTGCATCAGTTGGAGCCGGCGGAAGTCGACATCGACGGCATGGTCTATCAAGAGGTGATCTCGGTCACGAGAGCTTCAGGCGGGATCGCCAACAACATCATCCCCCCTCGATTCGACCTGAACGTGAACTACCGGTTTCCCCCCACTCGCTCGCTCAAAGAAGCCGAGGCGTATCTCGCCGAGATGTGCTCAGAGGCGGATGGCTTCGTCATCACCGACTCGGCCCCGGCCGGCCCGGTCCGGGTCGACACACCTTTCGTGAGCAAGCTGGCCGAAATTTCGGGGGCGCCGAGGGCCGCCAAGCAAGGTTGGACGGATGTGGCCCGGCTCGGGGTCTATGGCGTGGCGGCAGTGAACTATGGCCCCGGGGAGACGGCCCAGGCCCATCAAGTATCGGAAAGCGTGGCACTGGCCGACCTCGAGACGGTCTACCAGAATCTCCACTCCGTTCTCCGGGATGACGACGTTGGTGGCGACCCCCCCCAGGGAGTGATTTGATGAGCAAGTCTCGACTTCGTGCCGTTCGCGTCTCGGTCGCAATAGCCGGGTTGGCGATGGCCGGACTTGCCGGCGGATCGGCTCAGGTGCAATTGGCTCAGGTCCAAGGTGCATTGGGCCAGGAGTCGCAAGTGTTGTTGGTGGAGGTCGACGGTGCAATCACTCCGGTGGTTGCCGACTACATCGAAGACGCCGTCGCCGAGGCGGAGAGCGATGGGTTTCAACTGCTGATCATCACGCTCGACACCCCCGGAGGCCTCGATGTGTCGATGCGAGACATCGTGCAGTCTCTGCTCAACGCCAAAATCCCTACGGTGGTCTACGTGAGCCCGGAGGGTGCACGGGCCGCGTCTGCCGGCACGTTCATCACTATGGCCGCCAACGTAGCCGCCATGGCCCCCGCCACCGCGATCGGGGCCGCCACGCCAGTCGACCTCCAGGGCGGCGAGATCACCGACAAGATCGTCAACGACGCCGCGGCATTCGCGGTCTCGGTGGCGGAGCATCGAAATCGCAGTGTCGAGTTCGCCGAGGCCTCCGTCAGGGAAGGCCGCTCGGTCAGTTCTCGAGAGGCGGTCGAGTCAGGAGTTGTCGATCTGATCGCCGACGATCTCGACGACCTTCTGCTGCAGATCGACGGCCTGACCATCGAACCGCTGGGGGTGACCCTCTCGACAGCAAGCGCCACAGTGGAGCGCAAAGAGCTTGGGCCCCTCCGAGGCATCCTTGGCCGGATAGCCGATCCCAACCTTGCCTTCGTCTTCCTGTCGATCGGAACCTTGGCCGTTATCTACGAGGCTGCCAGTCCTGGCCTCGGGTTTTCGGGGATAGCCGGGGTGATCATGTTGATCCTCGCGTTCTTTGCCCTGAGCGTGCTGCCCGTGCAGGCGGCGGGAATTGCGCTGTTTGCTTTGGCAGTTGCGCTATTGGTCGCGGAGTTGTTCGTTCCCGGGGTGGGGGTACTTGCCGGCGGGGGCACCATCGCGCTATTGCTGAGCGGCCTGTTCCTGTTTCAAGGGGGCACCGTCAGGGTCAGTCCGTTGTTGGTGTGGCCCAGCGCCCTGGTACTCGGCGCGGCCAGCTTCGTGGCGGGTCGGGCAGCGCTGGTAGCGCGCAGGCGACCGCCGACGACTGGGGCCGAGACCCTCGTGGGTAGGACAGTCACGGTGAAGGAGCGCGCCGGGCGTTACACCGCATTCCTCGATGGGACCTGGTGGGACATCGGGTCTCAACAACAACTCAATGACGGATCGGAGGCGAAAGTGATTGGAAGTGAAGGCATTCGACTGAGGGTGGAGGAGGTTCATGATGACGTTTGACGGATTGGTGGGCATCGGCCTGGCGGTGACGGTTTTGATAACGATCTTCAGGTCGGCAATTCGGATTCTCCCCGAATACGAGCGGGGAGTGCTCTTCCGGCTCGGCCGGGTCACCGGTCCCCCCCGGGGGCCCGGCCTGATATTTCTGATCCCGGTGGTCGACCGACTCGTTCGAGTGAGTCTGCGGACGGTGACGATGGATATCCCTCCCCAGGACATAATCACCAGGGACAACGTGACCGTGAAGGTGAATGCCGTCACCTACTTCCGCGTGCTGGATCCCCTTCGGGCCATCCTGGAGATCGAGGATTACCGGTTCGCCACGTCCCAGATCGCTCAGACCACCTTGCGCTCGAACATCGGCCAGGCGACTCTCGACGAGTTGCTGACGAACCGCGACGAGATCAACCAGAACCTGCAGCAGACCATCGATGCCCTCACCGATCCGTGGGGAGTGAAGGTGGCTCTGGTGGAGGTCAAGGATGTCGAGCTTCCCGATTCGATGCGCCGGGCGATGGCCCGCCAGGCCGAGGCGGAGCGGGAACGTCGTGCCAAGGTCATCCACGCCCTGGGCGAGAAGGAAGCGGCGGAGACTCTGGCTGACGCGGCCGGATTGCTGGAGGCTCATCCAGCGGCCATCCAGCTCCGGATGCTGCAGACGATGACCGAAGTCGCGGCCGAGCAGAACTCGACGCTCATTTTCCCGCTGCCGATGGAGTTGTTGCGGGTGATGGATCGGTTGGGCCGCTAGTGAGGGCTCTTCAGTCGCCGGCGACCACGTAGCGCCAGGTCCCGTCTTCGGCGATGCCGATTCTGAGACCCAGCCAACCGCTGTCTCGGAACTCGGTGTATTGCTCGAACTCCGCCGAGGTGAGGATTCCCGACAGCGCGTTCCAGTCTTCGTCCGAACCGGTGGCGTGGACCGCCGGCCACGCATAGGTCCCCACTTCGTCGATGGCAGGCTCGGCGTTGAAGAGGCGGACGATCCAGGCCATGACGTCGAAGCCGCTGCGAGCGCTTCGTATCCATGAACGAAGGGGGTCGGGGTCTCCTCCGAAGGTGAAGGCGGTGCCGTCGGCGGTTGCGATCTCGGCCAATCCTTGGAGGTCGCAGGAGGCCGCCAATTCGAAAATCAAGAGTCGCCTGTCTTCAACTGCCTGGGGCAGACCCTGCGGGGAGACGGGGGGAAGTTCAATCGGTGTGCACGGAAGCTCACCGGTTCCGTTGCCAAGGGTCGCACCGGGGAATCCACCCACCGCAGCGAGAGTGAAGCTGGTGCTCGCGGGCATCCGGGCTGTCTCAATGAAGGCTTCGCCCTCGAAAGTGCCGATCACTATCTCGGTGCCCGCGGAGGCCACGGTTCCGTCGGGGAGAGCAGCGACCGACCAGGCGTCAGCGATCGGGGTGATGACGGTCTCCCCGGTTGCGAAGTTTCGTCGGACCAGGCTGCGCTCGTCGCTATCTTCGATCGTATAGATGTACCCGCCGCTGAAGGCGAGGTCGTTGATGAACCCGAGTTGACACTCGCCCGCGCCCCAGTTCGGAGTATCGACCGCATACCCATCGGGGCTGAAGATCTCGAGCCGGGGGCAGTCACCTCCGAGTGCCGACACGACCACGCCATTTTCGGAGCCGGCGCTGATGAGAAACTCGGTGGCAGGTATGACGGCTTGAATGGATCGTGTACCGAGGTCGATCGTCCGAACCTCGGATGAACCACCGGAGTCGACTCTGTAGAGAAGTACTCCGGAGTCGGTGTCGAGCGGCCGGACAAATGTTCCCGGATCCGGGGTGACGAGAACGGTGGGAGTGGTCGCTCCGGCCGGAAGCTGAAGAATTGATCCCTGAGCCCAGGGAAGCGGAGTGACCTCATGCTGGAAGATGATCCCCCCGGCTCCGTCGGAAACGACCCAGGCGATGGATTCGTAGTACAGGTCCGAGGTCAGAGCACTGCTGGTTCCGTCAAAGCCCGAGATGACGATTCCATCGTTCGGTGTTGCCAGCAGGACACCTTTCGTCGCCGGGATGAGATTTCCGGTCGAAGCGGTCGTGGTGGTGGCGGGAGGGGTTGTCGTGGTTGTCGTCGCCACGATCGGACCGGGGGTGCCCGGTGGCCTGAGGGCCAGAACCCCGACGACGACGGTGACGATCATGGCGGTGCCGGCAGCCGCCTCCACCTGACGGGAGCGGCGTCGACGACGACCCAGGTCGAGGACGTGCTCGTAGGTGTCTACATCGAGGGCGAGGTGCTCGGCGGTGTCGTTGAGCTCCCGGCGGAGGCGATCTTCGATCTTCACAGCTCCATCCCCTCGAGGTTGGTTCGCAGCTCCGCCATAGCCCGGTGGAGTCGGCTCTTGACGGTCCCGGGACGAATCTGCAGCGCCCGGGCGACCTCGTCGGTGCTCCAATCCATGTAGTGGCGAAGCACCACCACGGCTCTCGAGTCAACGGGGAGGGCCTTCACTGCCCGATCGAGGTCGGGGTCCGTGAAGTAGATCTCGGTCGGGGCTTCGGGCATCTTGTCCGCCAGAATCTCCCGCTTGCGCTTGCGCAGGCGCGACCGGGCCCAGTTAAGACCGACTCGATAGGCCCATCCTGCCTGATTGTCATAGGCCTGGACCGAGCGCCAATGCTGATAGGCCCGGGCCATGGCCTCGTCGGCGGCGTCCGCCGCCAGGTCACGGTCTCCCAACGTAAGGGCGAGGGCTCTGAACAAGTGCTGTCGGTTCTGGCGATAGAACGCCTCGAAAGAGGCGTGATGCATGCGGACCACCGGCACTTCGCCGGTGTCCACCGCCATCATCGGGCGCTCCCGGGTCTGTTCTGAGGGCGGCGAGGGGTTCCGGTCATCGCCAGGAGACGCCTGGCGGCGACGATTGGTTCTCACCCCGTGATCTCCACCGTCATCCGGTACTCGACCCCGAGTTGGGTAGCGGGCGGGACCTCCTCCAGTGCCCCTAGGAGGGCCAGAGGCCAGTTGGCCCAGACAATGACGCCTCCGGTGACCGGGCGAAGGAAGAAGTCGGCCGGCTGGAGGGCGGTTACCAGAACCTGTTCGGAGCCATGTTCGAGCCGGAATCGGTGGCCGTTCAACGCAACCGGCTCGCCCACTGTCTGCCAGGCGCTGCCATCCAGTCGGAACCTGATGGGTCCCGAGAAGGCGAAGGAAATCTCCGGACCCAGACGCTGCCACCCGGAGTTACCCGTGATCCGGTATTGGAGTTCGATCGAGTCCCGGCTCGCGGTCAGGCCGACTTCGACTCCATGGCCGGTCATGGTGGCCCCGACCCGGCCCCGGTCCTCTTCGACTCCTGTGAGGGCGAATGTCATCCGCTGGGGCACCTCGCCGAGCATGGCCTGGGCGATGTGCCACGGAGCCTGACCTGGCAGATAGGAAACGGATCGCTCGCTCGGCTTGTGATCGACGTACAGCACCATCCCTTCCTCGGCGTCGATGACCAATGAGAGTTCGGGCGTCTCGATCTGCACCTCGTCGGAGGCGTCGGCGTCCCAGTCGAGAACCGACAACCGGGTCCAATCGGCGGGGCGTCGTCGCCCCAGGTCGATACGGTGGCGGGCGGCGGCAAGGGCGGAGTGGGCTGTGTGTCGATCGGTTCCGGGCTTGTACCAAAGGCCCGCCTGCGCGCTCTCGAGCCATTCTGTTGCTTCGGGTGGCATCCGCTCAGGGAGGCGATGAGCAAGTCGCAGCATCTTTCGGTACAACAAGCCGCCCTCGGCGTCGTCGGATATCGACTCCACCCATTGGCGGTCGGTAGGAGGTTCTCTCCTCTCGAGCTTTCCCCCCAGCAGGTCGGTTGGAAGAACCGGTTCACCGGTCAGAGAGCCCGGGTTCTTGAGGAGTGGGCTCAGAGCGCCGCCGACCGGAAAAATGGTGACGACGTCTCCGATGTGATCCATGAGCACCGGTTCCAAGGGAGGGTCATCGTGCCAAACAACAAAGACCTCGTTGACCCCGAGCTCGACGAACAACGAGGCCAAGGCGGGATCCCAGCCTTCGGCCACGAACCCGGCGACCCGGTCGATCCCCGCGGCTCGGAAGATGACAAGCTCGCGTTCCAACTGGGCCTGGCGCGAGGACTCGGGCAGCATGGCCAAAATCGGCTCCGCCCAGCCTCCGACGAGGAAGGTCCACTCCGTCGAAGCGAGCAGTTCGGTGACTCGCTGGGGTAGCTGGTCGATCAGGCGCCCCGGTATCCGAACCGCCAGTGGGATGCGAGCGTACGAAGCAGTCATGTGGTCGACCTGCTCCGGTGCGGTCGTCAATACCACCGGTACCTGGTTCACAGCCGTACCTGGTTCACGGCGCCTTCTTCATGGCCCTACCGTACCCGGCCTCTCAGAGCCCCATCGACCTCACAAAGAAGGAGGCCATCTGTCCCCGGGTGAGTGGGTCCTGCGGGCAGAAAGCGCTCTCATCGGCCGGATCGCACCCAAAGGTGATGTTGGCCTCTTTCAGAGCGTTGATGGCAGCTTCGAACGACGATCCCTCGTCGTCGTCGAACCAGTTGGTCGACGATGGTGCGATAGAGAACGTCCTAACCAACAACTCGGCCATCTCTTCACGGAGCAGTGGCTGATCCGGGCAGAACTGGCGGTCGCCACATCCGAACCCGATCCCGACGGCAGTCACCGAGTTGGTGGCAATCTCATATTGCGAGCCCTGATCGTCGTCGTAGTAATCGACATCTACCGGAGGCAGCGCCAACTGGCGGGCGATGAAGAGTGCGATTTGGCCGCGGGTCATGGCGTCGTTCGGACAGTAGATCGATGGTCCACAACCGAGGGTGACACCCTGGGCGAAGAGGATCTCTATGTCCGCCTCGTGGGGCGAGTCGTCGTCATCGACGAAGTTGTTGGCGGTAGGGGTGAGGATCGGTCCACCTGGTGCTGACAAGCGCGGAGCGTTGAGCAAGTACGGGTACGGGTTGATGGCCACACCGCCCAGCCTGATTTCGAAGTGCAGATGCGGACCTACTGCTTCGGCGTTGCCACTGTCGCCGACGTAGCCGAACAACTGGCCCTTGCTGACTGGAGTCCCCTCCTGGATACCGGGGGCGAAACCCCATCCCAACCCGTCATCAGTACCGGGAGTGTCGTTGTTGAGATGGATGTACCACGTCTCGTAGCCACCGCCGTGATCGATCGACATGTAGCAGCAGTCCGAACCGATCCAGGAGACCACGCCGTCAGATGCTGCCACCACGGGCAGTCCCTTGACGCCGTTGGTCATGATGTCGGTAGCGGAGTGGAGCCTGCCGGCCCCGCGAGGCTGATAGAAGTCGTCGATGAAGCTGATGTCACCGCCGACGATCGGAAAGACGATCTGGTTGGGATCGAACGGCACCGTTTGGGCCGCGGCGGGCGTCAACGGCGCGATCATTGCCATCAACACCGCGATCAATAACACCAGAGGTCGTCTTCCCACTCTCGCGCCTTCGGCACAACCGGCCGGGTTCTTGATGGGCATGTGGGCTCCCCTCTGTCGGGTCCGGTCGCTAGAACCATCCAATTGGTCTATTTGACCAAAGCTATTTTTTGATTTTTGGGCGCCGTAAGAGGGCAAATACCAACAGCGCCGGCGCGATCCAGATAAGCAGGCCCGGTCGGGTGACGGCAAACGCAAGGATGGCCAGAACAGGGACTAGCCACCTCGGGTTGAGGTTGGCAAGGGCGGGCCAGGCCAGCCAGATGGCACCCAAAACCAGGCCCGATCGAATGAGGATCCCCCCTGAGATCTCGTTTCCCTGCCAGTAAATAACAGCCCCCGAAAGAGATAGCAAGACAGCAATCGCAGCTGTCAACCGCCGCGTAGACACCGAATCCATGGTCGGAGACGGTAAACCCGACGACGTGTGACGTGTGACGTGTGACGTGTGACGTGAGACGGGGTCCTTCCGTCCCGTTCCTACACTTCCGGTCCCTCATGCCTGTCGACATCGATATTGCTCACGTTGCCCGCCTGGCTCGGCTCGCCCTCACCGATGAGGAGCTGGAGGGCTACCGGAGTCAGCTCGGGGTGATCCTCGAGCACGCCGCCCGGGTGCAGGAGCTGGATACGGGTGACCTGGAGCCGACTTCTCATCCCCTCAACCTGGCCAGCCGCTTCCGTCCCGATGTGGTGGAGCCATCGCTCGATCGCGAAGAGGTGCTGAGCCAGGCGCCCGAGGTCAAAGGTGGCTACATCGTGGTGCCGCCGGCCCTGGACAGCAGATGACCCCTGACCTCACCATTGCCGAGGCCGGGGCAAAGCTCCGGTCGGGAGAGCTTTCCGCCGTCGACCTGTTGGATTCGGTGTTCGAGCGTGCCTCTTTGACCGAGGCGGAACTGCATTGCTTCCTCGTGATCGATCACGACGGAGCGCGGGCCCAGGCCGAGGCGGCCGATGCCAAGTTCGCTGGTGCCAAGGTCGCTGGTGCCAAGTTCGCTGGTGATTGGGACCTCGGTCCGCTGCATGGGATTCCAATCGCGGTCAAGGACAATTTCTGCACGAGGGGTTTGGCGACCTCCTGCGGATCCCAGATTCTCGCCGGTTATCGGCCACCCTACGACGCCACCGCCGTGGCGCGTCTGCGCAAGGCCGGCGCCGTGATGGTCGGCAAGACCAACCTCGACGAGTTCGCTATGGGTTCTTCAACGGAGAACTCGGCCTTCGGCCCGACCCGCAACCCGTGGGATCCTTCCCGGGTGCCGGGGGGCAGTTCGGGCGGCTCGGCGGCGGCCGTCGCCGTAGGGTCGGCGATGGGAGCCTTCGGGTCGGATACGGGTGGGTCGATCCGCCAGCCCGCTTCTCTGTGTGGCGTGGTCGGTTTCAAGCCCACCTACGGGTTGGTGAGCAGGTTCGGCCTGGTGGCGTTCGCTTCAAGCCTCGATCAGATCGGGCCGTTCGGCCGATCGGTGGCTGATGCGTTGAGCCTCTTCGAGGTGGTCTCCGGGCACGATCCCAAAGACGGCACCTCCTATCCCGGTCCGGTGCCGGAGATCCGTCCCTCACTCGACGCGGGTGTCTCCGGGGTGCGGATCGGATTGGTGAAGGAGTTGAGCGGTGACGGTTACGACCCGGCAGTGGTCGCGGCCACGAATGCGATGGTCGAGAAGCTGGCGGCGTCGGGGGCAGAAGTTGTCGAGGTGTCTCTGCCGAGCTTCGATGTTGCCCTCTCCGCCTATTACCTGATCGCTCCGGCCGAGTGCTCGTCCAATCTCGCCCGCTTTGACGGGGTTCGATACGGGCACCGGGTGAAGGGTGAAACGGTCGAGGAGATGATGGCCCGGACCCGGGCCGAGGGCTTCGGGCCCGAAGTCACCCGCAGGATCTTGCTGGGGACCTACGCCCTCTCAGCGGGTTACTACGACGCTTTCTACGGCCAGGCACAGAAGGTGCGAAGCAAAATCATCTCTGAACTGAACGCCACCTATGAGCGGGTCGACGTTCTGGTCTCGCCGACCAGTCCGACCACCGCCTTCGAACTGGGTGCCAAGACCCAGGACCCGCTGGCGATGTACTTGTCGGACGTATGTACGATCCCGTCGAATCTGTCGGGTCATCCGGCCATTTCGGTGCCGGTAGGGCTCGACAACGGCGGCCTGCCGATCGGGTTCCAGGTGATGGCTCCGGCTCTGGGTGAGGCGATGCTCTTCCAGGTGGCCAGTGCTGTTGAGCGATTGGCGGAGTTCAATTCGAGACCGGCGCTGGCAGGGGCGGGGG
>JANMST010000140.1:0-3162 GCA_031389635.1 Acidimicrobiia bacterium
GAGGGCCGGTACGTCGAGACTGAGAAGCGCACCTACCAACGCCGCGGCGTAGAGGAGCCCTGCTACCGAGGCCACAACCAGGATGGTGCGGCGATGAAACCGCCGCATCAGTGACCGACCGGCTCCTCCGCGCTGGCTAGCTCATCCCCAGGATCGCGGTCGAAAACGGCCCTGTACAGGGCAGCCCTCACCCCCGGCTCATGTCCCGGATTGCCCTGCATGCGCCGAACGATCATCAGCAGACTGAGACCGAGGGAGGCCAGGGCGACCGGCGCCGGCTTACGGAAGACCGCGGCCAGAACCGGAAGGGATGACCATCCGATGAACCCGCCGAGGCCGCCACCGATCTTCCAACCTGCCGCTGCCCATCCTGCGGGCCACACCAGCATCGAAAAATCGACTCCGGCCAGAACCCCTGACGAGGGCGCCAGGCCCCGTCCCGAGCGACCCTTCATGAAAACCGACCAGTTGTGGCCGGCGACTATCGCCAATCCGGACACTGAAACCACGGCCGGGCCAATTCCTATGTTCCTGAACACAAGCACCGGGACCAAGCCTTTGAGGCCGTCGAGCAGGGCAGCCGCCGCCCCTGCCGGGACCCCGACACTGCGGGTGAGATTGCCTGCCCCGACATTGCCTGTGCCGACTTTGCGGAGATCGACCCCGCACAGCACGCCTATCAGGAACGCAAAAGGCACTGCCCCCAGCAGGTAGCAGGTAGTGATTGCGAGCAGCCAGACAATCGGCCCGTCCATAAGCGGCCAACAAGGTACCAGTTAGAGACCATGGACAAAGCCCGCTAGCAAGAGTCGTCACCCATTGGAGGCCAATCGTTCAGCCCGGGTCGTTCACCCCAGGTAGTTCAGGCCTGCGAAGGGGCCGTGACAGTCACCGGGATCCCGTTCAGAACGGCGTTGCCGGACAACGGATCGACCGATCCGCCGTCGGTGAGAATGTTGGAGTTCACCCCCGGCCGGGCCGATGCCACGGCAAGTTGGGATCCGGGCAGGCCGTGACCCCACCCGTACGGAATCGAAACCACTCCCCGGCTGATGTCAGCGGTCACCTCCGCCGGTAACTCGACCCGACCTGTCGCCGATGCGACGGTGACCCTGGCACCGTCGGTGACGCCGAGGCGGGATGCGTCGTCGGGATTGATCTGCACCGTGCAACGCTCTTTGCCCTTCATCAGGACCTCGACGTTGTGGAGCCAGGAGTTGGCCGATCGCAATTGCCGGCGCCCTATTAGCAACAACTCTTGTTCTGGAGTCCGGCCGACCTGTTCCAGAAGCCTGGGCAGGTCAGCTGCGATCTGATCGGGGACGAGGTCGACCTTGCCAGAGTCGGTCACGAGGATCTGGTGGAGGCGAGGCACCAGCGGTCCAAAGTCGATGCCATGCGGATTGGCCTCCAGTCGGGCAAGGCTGAGTCCCTCCGGGTTGGCACCAAAGCCGTCACCGCGGTGACCGAGGCGGAGCAAGAGATCAAGGAACTTCTCGGGCCAGGGCCCGTTGCCGAGCATCGCCAGAATCTCGGCCGGGTCGCGGCCAGCCACGGCGGACTCCGGATTCGAGACCGCCTCCTGCACAGCCGCCATCAGTGACGCCCCGGCCAGCTGGTCGGGGTCGGCGGCGGCACCCATGCCGAGGGCGATTCCTGTGAGGCGGACCAGGATCTCGAACTCGGCCATCCCCGGTCCTTCGAAGACCCGGGGTGAATAAGCGGAGAAGTCGCGCACTGACAACCCGGTGAAAGCGAGGTCATAGTGCGAACGCTCCAGGGCCGAAGGAGCGGGGAGCACGACGTCGGCGTGGAGGCTGGTCTCGTTCAGATACGGGTCGACCGAGACCATGAACTCGAGGGACTCGAGGGCCTTTTCGAGTCGACCGGAATCGGGCGTGGTAATCGCAGGGTTGCCGGCAACGGTGATAAGGAACCGAACCTGGCCGTCACCGGGAGTTTCGATCTCGTCGGCCAGGGTCGCCACCGGCAACTCTCCCAGCACCTCCGGAAACCCCTTGGCCCGGCTGTGCCAGCGCCCTGTGCGGAAGGAGCGGCCTTTCCTGCGAGGAGGCAGATGGGCTGCCAATGGGAACATGGCGCCGCCCGGTCGGTCGAGGTTTCCAGTCACAGCGTTGAGAAGATCAACGGCCCACGAGGCAACAGTGCCGAAGGAGACCGTGTGGGTTCCGATGCGTCCGTAAACGGCAGCACTCGGTGCCGCCGCCAGCTCTCGGGCCACCTCCCTTGTGGTGCCGGGATCGATGCCCGTGAAGGCCGCCACGACCTCGGGCGTGAAGGGTGCCACAACCTCGGCAGCGCGATCGAGCCCATCGGTTACATCGGCGACTCCGTCGAGCCCCCCCAGTCCTTCCTCGAACAGAACCTGGGCCATGGCCAGCAAAAACCCGGCGTCGGTGCCGGGCCTGATCGGAATCCACCGATCGGCCATTGCCGCCGACTTGGTCCGCCGCGGGTCGACGACCACGACCTTGCCACCGCGAGCCCGGATCCTTGCAAGACGGCCCGGGAAATCGGGGGCTGTGGCGAGGCTTCCGTTGGACTCGAAGGGATTGGCGCCCAGCATCAGGAGGTAGTCGGTGCGGTCGAGGTCGGGAACCGGGATGTTCAGCGGGTGCCCGAACATCAGACCGGCCGAGACGTGTTTCGGCATCTGATCGACCGTCGAAGCGCTGAAAATGTTATGGGTTCCTAACGACTTGATCAGCGGTCGGATGCCCAGAGTGTTGTCGAGTTGGTGAACATTGGGGTTGCCGACGTAGATCGCCAGGGCCGATCGACCGTGTGCTTCGACGATGGCGCCAAATCTTTCGGCGATGAGACCGAAGGCCTCGTCCCAGGTGGCGGGCCGATGGCTGCCGTTCTCCCTGATGAGGGGAGTTCGAAGCCGGTCGGGATCCTCGTGGAGTTGCTTGAGAGTCGACCCCTTCGGGCAGATGAAACCCGCCGAGAATGGATTGGCCATGTCGCCTCGAATGCGGCGGACCCGGTCGTCGACCACTTCGATCTCGAGCCCGCAGGTGGCTTCACAGAGCGGACAGGTGCGGTAAACGATCCGGTCCATCCGAAGAGAGTAATGAGTGGTGCGTGGTGCGTGGGGGGTTAGCGTGCGGAAGCACCACCCCCCACCCACCACCCCCG
>JANMST010000155.1:0-14242 GCA_031389635.1 Acidimicrobiia bacterium
CAGGGCCGGCCGCGCAGCGTCGATGCCTCCGGGCTCGATCTGTCTTACCGACATTCGGCGGTCAGTCCTCTCGAACTGGTCATCGGTGCCACGTTTCGGGCCGAACCAGGCGAGCCGGCGGTCGGCGACGAGCGCATCAGAGCCATCACCAGGTGGCGTCGAGACAATCAACCGGGCGGCACTCTCAACGCCGGCTCGGTGTTCAAGAACCCGCCGGGGGACTCGGCCGGGCGAATCATCGATGCCGTCGGCCTGAAGGGATTGGCCGTCGGGGGAGCATCGGTATCGGAGCGGCACGCCAACTTCTTCGTGGCAATACCGGGAGCAAAGGCGGTCGATGTTTACCGTTTGGTGCGAGAGGTTGCCGCCAGGGTCGAAAAGGCAACCGGCATCGTCCTGGAAACCGAGATTCAGTTCGCGGGCGTCTTCGAGAGTGATTGACATGGCGAACTTCAACACGAGCAACGATGCCACCTAGAAATGGGCCAAATAGAGGAGCAGTAGTCGAAGTCGATGGTCGCGTGGCGGCCCGCAGGCGGCAGGTAGCCGAGGTCCAAGCTCGGTCGTCGCTGGGCCGCCTTATGTGGGCGTTGGTGCTGGCGCTGGCGGCCGCTGTGACCGTGTGGCTCTTCCGGTCACCTTTGTTGGCGGTCAGTTCGATCTCGGTCAGCGGCTTCGAGGCCGCCGAGATCGACCCCATTCTCAATGCCAATGGAGTGATAGTTGGCCGCCCCATGGTCACGGTGCGGCCCGCTGCGGTGACCGCGGCGTTACTGGTCGATCCCCGGATCAAGGACGCATCGGTCGAACTCGACTGGCCTCAGGGCGTTGTGGTCGTGATCGAGCCCCGCCGGGCTGTGGCCTGGGCCAACCTGGGAGGTCATTGGGGTCAGGTCGCGGTAGACGGGGTGGTAATGGCCACAGCGTCGGAACCGTCCGATGGCCTGCCGATTCTGGAAGTGCCCTGGGACGGCTCCCATCCCAGTGCCCAGGCCCTGGGGGGTCTCGAGTTCCTGGCGGCCCTCGATGTCCTCGTGGCTCAACAGACCGTCGTGATCACCCGGGGCGCAGAGCTTTGGGCGATGCTGCCCAATGTCACCATCCGCCTCGGGCGCCCGATCGACATGAGCGCCAAGGCAATGGCGCTGGAGGCGGTGCTTGCCCAGGGCATCGAGATGGGCTCAGTGGTGAATCTTCTGGCTCCCGCCAGACCAGCCGTGATGACCCCGGGTGCAGCCGAAGCCGCATCCACGAGCACCACCGCGGCAGCCACCGAGGTGACCGCGGCTCCCTGATCGCTGTAGCCCCAATGTCTAAACCTCAAGTTGATGCTTAGACTGAGTAGGTTTACAGGGGTTCGACGGCACGCTTAACCTCTACTTCACCTTGCGAGTCGTCCCTCTATCGGAGCTGTAGTAATGAATGCGCGTTCTGTCACCACCCAACCGACCGGATATCTGGCTGTCATCAAAGTCGTCGGAGTCGGAGGGGGCGGTGTCAATGCCGTGAACCGAATGATCGAGGCCGGAGTCCGCGGTGTGGAGTTCATCGCCCTCAACACCGATGCCCAGGCACTCCTCATGTCCGACGCCGACGTCAAACTCGACATTGGCCGTGAGGTCACCAGGGGTCTTGGCGCCGGAGCCAACCCCGAGGTGGGCCGGACCGCGGCGGACGCCCACCGGGCCGAACTGGAAGATGTTCTGAAGGGCGCCGACATGGTGTTCATCACCGCCGGGGAAGGTGGCGGCACCGGTACCGGCGGTGCACCGGTCGTGGCCGAAGTCGCCAGAAGCCTCGGAGCTCTGACGGTTGGGGTCGTGACCCGACCATTCGGCTTCGAAGGCCGTCGCCGGGCAGTTCACGCCGAGCAGGGCATCCAAGCGCTCCGTGAGGCGGTCGACACCTTGATCGTCATCCCCAACGATCGACTCCTCGACGTCGGCGACCCCAAAGCTCCGATGACCGAGACATTTCGACTGGCCGACGATGTCTTGATGAACGGCGTCAAAGGCATAACCGATCTCATCACCACCCCCGGCCTCATCAACGTCGACTTCGCAGATGTGAAGACGGTCATGTCCGACGCCGGCACCGCGGTCATGGGAATCGGTCGCGGCAACGGTGACGAACGGGCAGCGCAGGCGGCCCAACGAGCGATTTCGTCTCCTCTTCTCGAGACCTCGATGGAAGGTGCCCGGGGCGTTCTGCTCTCGGTAGCCGGCCCGTCCTCGATGACACTCCATGAGGCGACCAAGGCGGCGCAGACGGTTGCGGCCCATGCCGATGAGGACGCCGAGATCATCTTCGGGGCGATCATCGACGACAACCTCGGTGAGGAGATGCGAGTCACGGTCATCGCCGCCGGATTCGATCGCAAACGCGGCTCCCGCCAGGGTCCCGGCATGGGCACACGCGCCGAGGTCGAGATTCCGTCCTTCGTCCAGGGATGATCCAGCCCCCGGCCCCGACTAGGTCGGGAAGCGGGGTGGCTTTCAGTGACGCTTCCGACGGAGACGTCCGGGGCGACGTCGCCCGCCGGGCCGATCTGGCCCGCCGGCTCGGGATTTCGGACCGATGGGCAACGCTCACCCAGGTTCATGGCTCGAAGGTGGTCGAGGTGGATCGAGGTGGTGACCAGGGCGAAGCCGATGCGATGTTCACCTCCATTCCCGGGCTGCCCCTGGCGATCTTCACCGCCGACTGTGCCGGAGTGGTCGTGCAGGCTCCCCAAGCCGTTGGGGTGGCCCATGCGGGATGGCGGGGCGCCGCCAGCGGCGTGGTCGAAGCCCTGATAACCGGCATGCGCCACGCCGGGTTCGAACCTGTCTCCGCGGCGATTGGTCCCGCCCTGGGACCGTGCTGCCTCGAGGTGGGCCCCGAGGTGATTGCCCGGTTCGGCGGCTTCACCGCCAACACCTCATGGGGCTCTCAGTCGATCGACCTCGGGAGAGCCGTCGAAGCCCAGCTCGGTGGCGTCGAGGTATGGGCGGCGGGCAGATGCACCCTGCACGAGTCCGGGTGGTTCTCGCACCGGCGTGATCGCACGATCGCCCGGATGGCGACGATTGCATGGTTGTGAAATGTCGACCTCGGGTCTCAACGTGACTGGCCTCACCTTGAATGGACTGGGCTGATGACTCTCGAATCTGTTCGCAGTCGGATCGCCGGTGCGGCCTCCCGGGCGGGGCGATCGAGCGACGAGGTGACTCTCGTGATCGTCAGCAAGGGGCAATCGGCCGACACCATCAAGGGTCTCTACGAACGGGGCGAACGTGACTTCGGAGAAAACCGGGCGCAGGAACTGGCTTCCAAGGTCGACCAGCTGCCGGGGGACATTCGCTGGCACTTTGTCGGTCCGCTCCAGTCGAACAAGGTCAGGATCGTGCGACCGATCGTGACCCTGCTGCACTCTCTCGACCGGCCCGAACTGGGACCGGCCTGGATCAAAGGCCCGGGCCTGGCCCCCCCTGCCTTGCTCCAGGTCAACGTTGGCCGAGAGTCCCAAAAACACGGCGTCGACCCTGAAGATGCAGTCCGGGTTTTTCGTGATCTGGTCGCCATTGGGGTAAACCTGACCGGGCTGATGGCGATACCACCGGTAGCTGACAACGCCGAGGCGACTCGCTCCGACTTCGCCGAGGTACGCCGCCTCGCCACTCTGGTAGCCACTGACCACCCAGGCCGAGCCTCGCTGTCGATGGGGATGACCGACGACTTCGAGGTGGCCGTCGAGGAAGGTGCCACCTTTGTTCGGGTCGGGCGAGCTATCTTTTCGGATAAGTAGCTGTGCGTTGAAGGCAAACTAGAGGGTCATGGGATCGATCTTTTCAAAAGCGTTGGTGTATCTGGGGCTGGTCGACGAAGACCCGGTCGATTCTGATCAGCGTCTGATCGAGGACGAGCCTCAGTCCAACCGCCGTCCCGAGAGCCGACGACCACCTGAGCGTCCAACCGGTCGGGAGTACGACAACGAGGATTGGGGAGCTCCGGAGTCCCAGCGCGATGAGCCTCGCCGGGTTGAGCCGCGCCGTCAGGAGGCTCGCCGGGTCGAGTCCGTCAGCAGGGTCGAGGGCCGCCGGGTGGAGCCGCCGTCTTCCGCTTCGCGAACAACGGCTTTCCGTCCCGGCCGGGACGACACATCGGTCAGAGCAGTGCGCCCCGTCGACGTTCAGGCCGACATCCTCGTTGTCGAGGAGTTCGGCGACGCCAAGATCCTTGCCGATCGTGTTCGTGATCGGATACCGGTCTTGCTCGATCTTCGGAGAACCGATCCCGATCTGGTGAGACGAGTGATCGACTTTGGAAGCGGCCTCATCTACGCCATCGACGGAACGATGAGCAAAGTGGGCGAAGGGGTCGTCGCGGTCCTACCCCCCAAGGTCACTCTCAGCCGCGACGAGAGGCGCCGCCTGGAACGTCTGGGTGTCTACGACCTTCCAGTTGACGACTGAGTCGTCTCGCGAGAACTGCGCTCCTCAAGAATGACCCCCAACCTGTCATAAGGCATTCGACGTGTCGATCATTTGTTGGCTACTCCAGATCTACTTCCTGGCGGTTCTCGCCTGGGTAGTTCTGTCCTGGGTGCAGGTGTCGTCGGTGCATCCTCTTGGGAGGGTTCAGGTGTTCCTCGACCGGATCATCTATCCGGTCATCCTGCCGCTTCGTCGGGTCCTTCCCCCTCTTCGATTGGGTGGGATGGCGCTCGATCTTTCGCCGCTCGTGTTGATGCTCGGCATCAGCCTCCTGCGTCGTTTCGTTTGCTAGAAGCGTGGTACGTGGTACTTGGTACGCCAAATCCGCCTCGACAAGTTCGTCGACTGTCTCGACCTAAGAGGTGCCTAGTCGAGGATTCGTAGTTGCCTCGCGGGTTTTTGACGTCAAAAGTAGAACGTAAAACGAGTTTGGTGGCCGGTTTCGGAACGCACCACGCACCACGCAAGACGCACCACCTTCGTCATATCCTTGGCCTAGGGAGTCGTCGACCGTATCCTCCGTGAACGAAAAGAGAGGTGCCATGGACCTGACCCCGAACGATGTCGAGCAAAAGGCTTTCACCCAGGCTCTGCGGGGCTATCAAATGGACGAGGTCGATGACTTCCTCGACGAGATCGTCACGACGCTGAGGTCATACGACCAGCGGTTGCGCGACGCCCAGGACAAGATCCGGGCCCTCGAAACCGACGCCGTCAGCCGGGGAGGCGACGAGACCACCATCTCGCGGGCCATCCTGGTGGCCCAGCGATCTGCCGATGCTCTCCTGTCTGAAGCAAGGCTTGAGGCCGACCGGATCAAGCTCAGCGCCAAGGCCGAGACCGAGAGCCTGAGCGCAGAACGGGACATGGAGCGCAATCGCCTCCAGACGGAGATCGACGGCATGCGTGAGCGAGTGTCAGGCTTGCGTGAGACCCTGGCAACTCTCGCCTCGGCAATTGGCGGCGAGGTAAGCGAGATGGAGGCCGGGATTGCCGACGTCGAGGACCACATTCGCCCGATGATGTCCGTCGAGCCCGAGACCGAGCACGTCGAAAACCGTGCAGCCGACCTGCTTATCGGGGACGAAGACGATCCGGCTCCGATGTTGGAAGTCGCCGACATTGAGACGCCCGACGACATTGAGAACCAGGATGACGAGTCGGACCACAAGCCTCACAGCATCGACCTGAGCAAACACGACGACGATGACGACGACGATGACGACGAGTTCGACAAGGAAGAGGTTGTCTCACGGGTCAGCGCCCGGCCCTGGGAAAGAGGCTGAGCCGGCCTAGACCCTGTCGATGCTGAGTCCGAGGGGGACTCCATCGATGTCGAGCATCGTCGAAGCATCATTCGAGCTTCGCTCGATCGCGGTCGCGAGGACTTCGGACTTGACGTAGTCGGAGTGTTCCACGATGGCGTCGGCCAGACGGTCATCGTCGGTCGACCAGACAACCTCAATTCGATCGGTCACCGCCAGACCGGCCTCGCGCCGCATTAGCTGAATCCGGCTGACCACCTCACGTGCCAGCCCTTCGGCCTCGAGGCTGGGGTCGGTGGTGATGTCGAAGGCGACTGTCAGGTGTCCTGTCGAGGCGACCAGCGTGCCGGGGGCCGAGTTCCGCTGGATGACCAGGTCCGGTCCGGTGATGGTGGTGCCCGCGACGTCCAACTCGCCGCCGCCGGCGAGGTAGTCGATCTGGTCGGCACCAAGCCTCTCGATTGCTGCCGCCACTTCGCCCATGCGGGGACCCAGCCGCGGCCCCAGCTTTCGAAAGTCCGGCTTTGCGCTTAGCTCGACGAGACCTTCACCGGTGGCGACAACTTCGACGTGTCTGACGTTGAGCTCGTTCATGATCAGATCGGTGTGGTCTCTGACTGCCTGACGCTGACCCTCATCGTGGGTGATGACAGTGACACTCTTCATGGGCCTGCGGACCTTGAGCTGGTGCTGCTTGCGGAGGCCGTGGCCCAGCCCGACCACGGATCGAACCGTGTCCATCGACGCCTCCAGGTCGCGATCGATGATCTTCTCGTCGGCGAGCGGAAAGAGCCTGTGGTGAACGCTGGCCGGTGCGGTCGGATCGAGCCGGGCGACGAGATCCTGATAGATGTGCTCGGAGATGAACGGAAGGACCGGAGCGAGCACCGTGACGAAACAGCCCAGAACCTCGTAGAGCGTGGCAAAGGCCGACAATTTGTCCTCGTCGCCCTCATCGCGGGTTCGCCAGAACCGTCGGCGCGACCTCCGCACGTACCAGTTGGTCAGGTCATCGACGAAGCCGAGAATGGGCGGGACAACGTTGAAGAGGTAATAGCCCTCCATTTGCCGGTTGACGTTGTCGACCAACCCCTGCAGTACGGAGAGAATCCAGCGGTCGAGCTCAGGCCGCGACTCGACCGGCGGTGCGGCTGCCAGATCGGCGGCGGTGACACCATCGGCCTCGGCGTAGGTGGTGAAGAACGAATAGGTGTTCCACAGGGGCAGAAGAACGGTTCGTACGACCTCGCGTACGCCGTCGTTGTTGAAGCGCAGCGGTTCGGCTCGCAGCACCGGGGAGTTGACGAGGAATGCCCTCAGGGCATCGGCTCCCTGGTCCTCGAGGATCTCCTCGGGATCGGTGTAGTTCCCGAGGCTCTTGGAGAGCTTGCGACCTTCGGCGTCGAGGACCATTCCGTTGACGACGCAGTTGCGAAAAGCCGGGCTGTCGAACAGCGCTACTGCAAGAACATGGAGCGTGTAGAACCAGCCCCGGGTCTGGTCGAGACCTTCGGCGATGAATTGGGCCGGATAGGTCTCCTCGAATCTCTCCCGATTCTCGAACGGATAGTGGACTTGGCCGTAGGGCATCGACCCCGCCTCGAACCAGGAGTCGAGCACCTCGGGTACCCGCGTCATGGTGGCTCCGCACTCCTCGCAGGGGAAGGTGATGGGGTCGACGATGTGCTTGTGGAGGTCGCTCAGTCGAGCTCCGCTTCGTTCGGCCAACTCATCTATGGAGCCCAGGCAGACCTGGTGACCGTTCGGGCATTCCCAGATCGGGATGCAAGAGCCCCAGTAGCGGTTGCGGGATACGGCCCAATCGCGGGCACCGTCCAGCCAGTTTCCGAAACGGCGCTGCCCGACGTGTTCGGGGACCCAGTGGATGGTGTTGTTGTGGGCTACCAGGCGATCCTTGATTTGCTCGACCCTCACGAACCACGTAGGAATCGCCTTGTACATCAGAGGGGTGCCGGTGCGATAACAGAACGGGTAGGAGTGACGGATCCGGTCATTTCGATAGAGCAGGCCGCGTTCCTTCAACAACCCGATCAGGATCGGGTCGGCGTCCTTGATGTTGAGGCCGGCGACCTCGGGGACCTCCTCGGTGAATCTGCCCCGAGCGTCGATCGGATCGACCAGCGAGTCGAGTCCCGCTGCCTGCAGGGTCAGAAAGTCGTCCTCGCCATAGGCAGGAGCCATGTGAACCAGGCCGCTTCCATCGTCGGTGGTGACGTGCTCGGAGGAAAGGACCCGGAATGCACCGCGATCTCGTTCCTCGCCGAAGTAGTCGAACGGGGGTTCGTAACCGACCCCGACCAAATCCGACCCCTTGGCCGTGGCTCCGACCGGTGGCGGCTCCTTCCAATAGGAAGCGACTCGTGACGCGGCGAGCCAGTAGTGGCTGTCGCCTTCGTCGATCCTCACGTATTCGATATCCGGTCCGATCGACACTGCCAGGTTTCCGGGCAGTGTCCAGGGGGTCGTCGTCCAGATGAGGAGCCAGTCTCCGACGGTCACGGGGCCGTTCGCCTCGACGACCTTGAGCTTCACCGTGACCGACGGGTCGTCGGTGTCGTGGTATTCGAGGTTGGCTTCGAAGTTGGAAATCGGTGTGGCCGCCCCCCATGAGTAGGGCAGGACCTTGAAGTCCTTATAGACAAGTCCCTTGTCCCAGAGCTGGCGGAAGACCCACCAGACGCTCTCCATGTAGGGGGTGTCCATCGTCTTGTAGTCGTCGTCCATGTCGACCCAGCGGCCGACCCGTCGGATCACCCGGCTCCAGTTCTCGGTATTGGTCGTCACCAACGCCCGGCAGGCCTCGTTGAAGCGGTCGACGCCGTAGGCCGCAATCTCTTGCGGGCCTGAGATCCCCAACTGCTTCTCGACCTGCATCTCGATCGGCAACCCATGGGTGTCCCAGCCGAAACGACGCTCGACCCGGTAGCCGCGCATCGTCCAGTAGCGGGGCACCATGTCCTTGATGACGCTGGCTAGAAGGGTTCCGAAGTGGGGGGTACCGGTCGGAAATGGAGGCCCGTCATAGAAGACGTACTCGTTGTCCTTAGGCCGGATTCGGACCGACTCGGCGAAGGCGTCGAGGCGGTCCCACAGTTCGAGGACACCCTTCTCCAGGTCCGGAAAGCTCACGGAGGGTGGAACGCGGGTGAAATCCGATCGGGCAGCCATTGCTCGGAATGGTAGAGGGCTGCCTCGAGCCTCAAGCCTCAAGCCCGAAACGGAAAACCCGTGTGACGTGTGACGTGTGACGTGTGACGTGTGACGTTTGACGTTTGACGTTTGACGTGTGACGTGTGACGTGTGACGTGTGACGTGGGACGTGGGACGTGGGACGTGCCCTCAAGCCTGAAGCCTGCGGCTTGAAGCTTGTAGCTCCGGGCTTTGGCTACAGTTCCGGCCCCAACGGGGGCATTTTCATGGCACGACAGCTTGCCACCAACACAGTCAAGCGCTTCAAAGCCCAATTGGAGGCCGAGAAGACCCGCCTCGAGCGCGTCATCGAGGGGCACGAGCGCGAGCTCGAAGACGCCCGCCTGACGGAGACGTCGGCGGAAAGAAGCCCAGACCCGGGAAGCGCCGAGGCCGGATCGATGAACTTCGAGTACGAGAAGGAGCTCTCGCTGGGCCAGAACACCGTCGACCTCCTCCGCAAGGTCGAGCATGCCCTGGTCCGGATCAAGGCCAAGTCCTATGGGATATGCGAGTCGTGCGGACAGCCGATTCCGGTGGCTCGCCTCGAAGTGCTTCCTTATGCCACCGAGTGCGTCACGTGCGCCCGGCGGAGTTAAAGCCACGTCGGACTGCGCTGTCGCACATCGTCCTTGCATATGCGATCGCAGGGGTGATCGTCGCGGCCGACATGCTCACCAAACGGTGGGCTGCCAGCTCGTTCCGCGATGGGCCACAGACTGTCATCCCCGGGATTCTGACGTTTCGCTTCACTGAAAACCCCGGCGCTGCGTTTTCAATGTTTCAGAACGCCGGCCCCTTCCTGGGAGTGGCGGCCGTCATTGCGGTGGGGTTCATCGGAGCCTCGCTGGCCAGGCCGCGACCAACCCACGAAGTGGTTGCCTTCGGCATGATCATTGGAGGAGCCCTGGGCAATCTGATCGATCGCATCGCCCGGGGTGAGGGTTTCCTCGATGGGAAAGTGATCGATTGGGTGCAGCTTCCCAACTTTCCGACCTTCAACGTGGCCGACTCGTCGGTTTCGGTGGCGGTTGCGGTCCTGCTCATCGGCTCCTGGCGATCGGGTTCTTTGGCCTCGAAGCAATCGAAGACGGACCAAGAGGCGATGGACCGGGTGGGCCGCGATGACGTTTAGGCTTGAGCAAGCCATTCCCGATCATCTGGCCGGCGAGCGGGCAGACAAGATCGTCGCGGAGTTGGCCGGAGTCTCGAGGGAGAAGGCCCGTCGCCTGTTCGAAGAAGGCGTGAATGTCAATGGGAGCCCGGTCGACCCCAACAACCGGATCGCCGGTGGATCGATCGAGTTCGCCAGACCTCCCGAGGAGATGCGGACCGTGGCCGAGGACATTCCCTTCGAGGTGTGCTGGGAAGACGCCCACGTCGTGGTGGTCGACAAGCCCGCCGGAATCGTGGTTCATCCCGGGGCCGGTCGAAAAACGGGGACACTGGCTTCGGGTCTCCTGCATCGCTATCCCGAATTGGAGGGCATCGGCCAGGAGGGGCGATGGGGAATCGTTCATCGTCTCGATCAAGGGACCTCGGGGCTTCTCCTGGTAGCGCGGACGGCCGACTCGTTCGAATTCTTGACCGCCGAAATGGCGGCTCGAAGGATTCACCGTTCCTATCTGGCTCTGGTGCACGGAGTGCCGGCGATGCCCACCGGCACGATCGATGCCCCGATCGGCCGTGATCCGTCCCACCCGACCCGGAAGAAGGTGGTGCCCGACGGCCGCCCTGCCCGCACCCACTACCGGGTAAGGGAAGATTTCGGGAAGACGTCTTTGCTCGAAGTCGACCTGGAAACGGGACGCACCCACCAGATCCGGGTCCATCTCTCGACAATCGGCCATCCCGTGGTGGGCGACAGGTCGTACACGAGGCGGGCCGATCCGGTGAGGGTCAAGCGGATCTTCCTTCACGCCGCCCGAATCGTCTTCAACCATCCAGTGACCGGCACCGAAACGATCGTCGAATCGCCTCTGCCTGCAGATCTGGTTGCGTCCCTCGAGAGTGTCCGTCGGACGTTTCCTCCGACGATCGGTACGGTGGAGCCGTGACGAACCCTCCCGAGAATCAGGATGCCCCGACCGCGCAGACGGTCTGTTACCGACATTCCAATCGACCCACGTTGCTGGCCTGCGCTCAATGCGGCAACCCGATCTGTCCGGAGTGCGCGGTCCAGGGCACGGTCGGTCAGTTCTGCCCCGATTGTGCCCGGGCCAGAGGCCAGCAAAACGTGGTGCCGACCCGGTCTGCTGGAGCATCATTGGCGCGGAGCGCACCGGCCACCTTCACCTTCCTCGCCGTCGCCATTGGGATCTACGTCGTGATGCAAGTTTCCAGCACTACGGAGATCGATCTCTACAACCTGTTTGCGCAGTCCAATGAACTGGTGGCGCGGGGCGATTGGTACCGGATTTTCACGCCGCTTTTGGTGCACGCCAACATCACCCACATTCTCTTCAACATGTACGCGTTGTACCAACTCGGTCCGGCGATCGAGGCCCGGGTGGGGATACCGTCGTACGTCGGGCTGCTGCTCGCTGCCGCCGGCTGGGGTGGCGCCTTTGCCTTCTATCTAGGTGGGCCCGACGACATCCTGATCGGTGCGTCCGGAGCGATATTCGGACTGTTTGGGCTATGGCTCCACTCCGCTTTCCGGCTCCGCGACACCGCATTCGGGAGAAACCTGTTATCGAGCCTGGGTCTAACTCTGGCTTTGAACATGGCATTGCCCTTCTTGATACGAGGCATCTCCTGGCAGGGCCACCTCGGGGGCCTGGTCGCCGGGGTCCTGATCGGTGAGCTGTGGAACCGGGTCAAGCGCCCACAGAGGCCGTTCGCCGCCCTGGCAATGGCGGTAGTGGCAGTAGCGGCGGTCCTGGTCTAGGACCCCCCGTTTTGGCACGACAGAACCGTGCCCTGGCCTCATTTCGTCGCGCCAGAACGGGGTCGCAACCCGGGGCGGGTGACGCGACTACGGTGGGAGTTACACCCATGTCGTTCGCCCACCTTCATCTTCACACCGAGTTCTCGATGCTCGATGGGGCGGCCCGGGTCAAAGTTGTGGTGGCGGCGGCCGCCGCCGACGGCCAACCGGGCGTAGCCATCACCGACCACGGCGTGATGTACGGGGTGATCGATTTCTACAAGGCCTCCAAGGCGGCAGGGATCAATCCAATCATCGGCATCGAGGCCTATGTCGTCGATGGTTCTCGCTTCGACCGGCCTCGCGGCAGCGAGAACGTTCGCTATCACATGACTCTTCTGGCAATGAACCAAACGGGCTATCGCAACTTGATGAAGCTTTCATCCAAGGCCTACCTCGAGGGCTACTACTACAAGCCCCGGATGGACAGTGAGCTGCTGGCCGCGCACTCGGAGGGAATCGTCGCCACCTCTGGATGCCTTGGTGGGCCGGTGGCCAAACGCCTTGCTCCGGACGCATCGAGTGAAGACGGTCACGCCGGGGCAGCTCGAGATTTCGAGGGTGCCCTCAAAGCCGCCTCCCACTACCAGGACATCTTCGGACGCGAAAACTTCTTCATCGAGATCCAGGACCACGGGATCGAGGCGCAGCTCCGGATCATGCCCGACCTGATCGACATCGCTCGCCAGGTCGGCGCCCCGCTCGTTGCCACCAACGACGCCCACTACACCCGCAAGGACGAAGCCTCCAGCCACGATGTTCTGCTCTGCATCCAGACCGGATCCAACAAGGACGACGTCAATCGCCTGCGTTTCGAAGGTGAGGACTTCTACCTGAAAACGGCGGCGGAGATGAGGGCGATCTTTCCTGAGGATCAGTATCCGGGGGCATGCGACAACACCCTGTTGATTGCCGAGCGATCGAAAGTCGAACTCGAGTTTGGCCGCATCCTGCTCCCGCAGTTCACCGTTCCGGATGGCTACACCGAGCGCTCGTACCTCGAGCATCTCGTCTATACGGGCGCCCGGCGTCGCTACGGCGACTCCCTCCCCGACGTCGTGAGAGATCGGATCGCGGCCGAGCTGGCCGTGATCGTCGAGATGGGATTCCCCGCCTATTTCCTGATCGTGTGGGACCTCATCCGTTACGCCCGCGAGCGCAAGATCAGGGTCGGCCCCGGACGTGGCTCTTCGGCCGGGTCGATAGTGGCGTACTGCCTCCGTATCACCGATCTCGATCCGATCGAGCACGGGATGATCTTCGAGCGATTCCTCAACCCCGGCCGGCTCCAGCTTCCCGACATCGACATGGACTTCGACGAGCGCTACCGCTCCGATGTCATCCGCTATGCCGCCGAGAAGTACGGGTCCGACCACGTCGCCCAGATCGTCACCTTCTCGACCATCAAGGGCAAGCAGGCATTGCGCGATGCCGCCCGGGTGCTGGGACATCCTTATTCGATTGGTGACCGGCTCGCGAAGGCGATGCCGCCGGCCATCCTCGGAAAAGAGGCGACTCTCGATCAGTGTCTCACCCCACCCGCCCCGGAGGCTGACTCCGAGGTCAAGGACTGGTATTCGAACGCGACCGAGCTCCGCGAGATGTACAAGTCCGACACGGCCCTGAAAGAAGTGGTCGAGGTGGCCCGGGGCCTCGAAGGTCTGCGCCGCCAGGATTCCATCCATGCCGCCGCGGTGGTGATCTCACCCAATCCCCTGACCGACCTCGTGCCGGTTCAACGCAAGGGTGATGACGCCGAGATCGTCACTCAATACGAGATGTACGGGATCGAGTCGCTCGGTCTTCTCAAGATGGACTTCCTCGGTCTTCGCAACCTCTCCATCATCGAGCGAACTCTCGAGTTGATCAAGGAAGGCCAAGGAGTCGACGTCGACATCGACGGGATCACCCTCGACGATCAGGCTGCCTACGACCTCATCCGCCGCGGTGAAACGGTCGGCGTGTTTCAACTCGAGGGGAGCGGGCTGCGGTCGTTGATCCGCGCACTGCAACCGGATCAATTTGAAGACTTGATCGCATTGGTGGCCCTTTATCGGCCCGGTCCGCTCGGCCAGAACATGCACACCGCCTACGCAGACCGGAAGAACGGCCGGGCCAAGGTGGAGTTCCCCCATCCCGCCACCGAGTCCATCCTGGCTAGAAGCTACGGCATCATCGTCTACCAGGAACAGGTGATGCAGATCGCTCAGGCGGTGGCCGGCTACACCATGGCCGAAGCCGAGGACCTGCGGCGCGCCATGGGCAAGAAGGTGAAAGCGGCGATGCACGCCCAACGCGAGAAGTTCGTAGCAGGGTGCGTCGCCCAGGGTTACACGCCCGAGGTCGGTGCCAACCTCTTTGAC
>JANMST010000188.1:0-11920 GCA_031389635.1 Acidimicrobiia bacterium
CCCCCGCAAGCGGGGGGACAGGAGGCGAGCTCATGGCTGATACTGCTGCTCGGCGGCGGGCGCTTCGGCGGTTGGTTAGTGGAGGAGTGGTTCACAGCCAGGACGAACTGGTTGCTGCGCTCGAGGAGCAGGGGTTCGAGGTGACCCAGGCCACTGTCTCCCGCGATTTGGCCGCGATGGGGGTTTCCAAGAACGGTCTGCGGTACGTCCTGGGAGGCCGCAAGGTCGATCACGGCCATCTCGCCCGGACCATCTCCACCTACGTCGAGACGATTGCCGTGTCTGGCAATCTCGTTGTTCTGCGAACCCCTCCGGGTGCCGCCCAGGTGGTGGCGGCAGCCCTCGATGCCGTGGAAGTGGAAGGTGTGATCGGGACCGTGGCGGGCGACGACACCGTTCTCATCATTGCCGCCACGGTCGACGGCGGGCCCGAACTGCAACGCAAATTGGAAGAGATGGGAGAGTCCAGATGAAGCCAGAGTCCATATGAAAGTTGTTCTGGCCTATTCGGGAGGTCTTGACACCTCGGTGATCCTGGCCTGGTTAATCGAGGAGAAGGGCGCGGAAGTCGTCACCTACACCGCGGACGTGGGTCAGGGCGAGGAGGTCGAGGAAGCCCGCGCCAAGGCACTTGCGACCGGCGCGATCGAAGCCGTGGTGGAAGACCTACGCGAAGAGTTCGTGCGCGAGGCCGTCTTCCCGGCCATCCGGGCTAGCGCCGTGTACGAGTGGTACTACCTTCTCGGGACCTCTCTGGCCCGTCCCATCATCACCCGGGGAATGATGAGGACCGTCAAAGCGGTCGGCGCCGATGCCATCTCTCACGGTGCCACCGGCAAAGGCAACGACCAGGTCCGCTTCGAGCTGTCCGCTTTTGCTCTCGATCCCGACATCAAAGTCATCGCTCCGTGGCGGGAGTGGAAGCTGAGGGGAAGAGCCGACCTCGTCGAATACGCCCGCGAGCGGGGCATTCCGGTTCCGGTCACGATCGAGAAGCCGTATTCGATCGACGCCAATCTTCTCCATATCTCCTATGAGGGAGGCGTGCTCGAAGATCCGTGGGTATCACCGCCGGCCGGGATGTTCAAGCTCACCGTGGATCCGGAGGTGGCGCCCGATGAGCCCGAAGTTGTGACAGTCACATTCGCGGGGGGAAACCCGGTGGCGATCAACGGAGAGGACCTTGATCCGGTGAGTCTCCTGACTGAAGCGAACCGGCTCGGTGGGAAACACGGAGTGGGCCGGGTCGACATCGTCGAGAATCGTTTTGTCGGGATGAAATCAAGAGGGGTCTACGAAACCCCGGGGGGAACGCTCCTTCACCATGCCCACCGCGCGGTCGAGTCGATCACTCTCGATCGTGAGGTAGCTCATCTGCGGGACGAACTGGTGCCTCGCTACGCCGAGATGGTCTACAACGGTTTCTGGTTCGCTCCCGAGCGCCGCGCTCTGCAGGCCTTCATGGACGACGTTCAGAAGAGGGTCAACGGTGAGGCGCGCTTGAGGCTCTATAAGGGGTCCGTGGCCATCGAAGGCCGACGTTCCGAGAAGTACGACCTCTACGACCAGGCCACGGCCACCTTTGAGCAGGACGAGGTCTACGACCAGGCCGATGCCGCTGGCTTCATCCGGCTCAACGCCCTCAGGCTCCGTCGAATTGGAGAGGAACGGCTCGGGGAGGGGGAGTGACCTCCGGCAAGCATTCGGGGGGCGAACCGGAAGGTGTCTCGCCCAACCTTTGGGGCGGGAGGTTTCAGGAAGCGCCTGCCGACGTCATGTGGCGATTCACGGTCGACCACACGGATCGGCGTTTGCTCGACATCGACGTTGAAGGCTCCATCGCTCACGTGGCGATGCTCAAGAAGGTCGAGTTGCTCGACGAGAGCGAGCACCTCACGCTCTCCGACGGGCTGTCACGCATTCTGGCTGAAGCCCGCGCGGGGTCGTTCGCCTTCCTCGACACCGATGAGGATGTCCACTCGGCAGTCGAGCGCCGGTTGGTCGAATTAGTGGGGGAGGTCGGTGAGAAACTCCACACGGGACGGTCCCGCAACGACCAGATCGCCCTCGACCTGCGGTTGTATCTGCGGCGATCTGCGGAAGCCCGTGGTGAGGACCTCGGACAGTTCGCTGCTTTGCTGGCCAATCTCGCCGAGCGACACGCCGGGACTCTGATCCCCAGTTACACCCATCTTCAGCAGGCCCAGATCACCTCACTCGGACACCATCTACTGGCCTACGCCTGGATGGCCCTCCGCGACCGAGAGCGCTTGACCGGCCTGAGCAGGCGCCTCGACTCTCCGTTGGGGGCGGGAGCATCGGCCGGTTCGAGCCTCCCGCTCGATCCTCATGCGACCGCGTCGGGACTTGGGTTCGCGAGCAGCTTTGACAACTCCCTGGATGCGGTGGGATCGCGCGACCTGGTGGCGGAGTTCGTCTTTGATGTGACCCAGGCGATGGTCCATCTCTCGCGGTTGTCGGAGGAGCTCATCCTCTGGGCGAGCAGCGAGTTCGGGTGGGTGGCTTTCTCGGACTCGCACACCACCGGATCGTCGGCGCTACCGCATAAGAAGAACCCCGACATCGCTGAACTGGCCCGCGGAAAAGCCGCGGCCGCCATTGGCGACCTGACGACGCTGCTGGTTCTCCAGAAGGGACTCCCGCTGGCCTACAACCGCGATCTCCAGGAGGACAAGCCGCCACTCTTCCGGGCCGATGACGCGCTGGCGGGGAGTCTCGCGGCCCTTGGAGGGATGCTGGCCGAAGCCGAATTCCATCCGCCGCCGCCCGGACCGTGGACTGCAACCCTTGATCTCGCCGAGGCCCTGGTGAAGCGAGGCATGCCGTTCCGCCAGGCCCACCATGCCGTCGGCCGACTGGTTGCCGCCCTGGTGGAATCGGGACGCACCCCGGCCGACGCGACCCAGACCGATCTGGCGGCCGCCGACCCGAGTTTCGAACCGGGAGATCTGGATCTGCTCGACCCGGCGAAGTCCCTGGCCCGCCGCCAGACCCCTGGTTCGGGAACCCCGGAATCCGTTAGAGACCAGGTCGAGAAGGTTCGCCGGATCCTGGAAGGATCGTCTCACGTCTCGCGTCCCACGTCTCACGCCGGCGACGAACGTGTGACTTGAGACGTGGGGCGGTTGATCGGAGCCTGGTTTCAACGCACAACGCACTACGCATTACGCACCACCGGTCTCGGAGGCTCGCTTGCGGAAGGAGCGGACTCCCTCACGGTTGGTGCATCGGTCCGAGCAGTGTTTGCGGGAGTGATTGCGACTTGTGTCGATGAAGACGTCGCGGCAATCGTCGGCCGAACAGACACCGAAACGGTCGGTTCCGTAGTGACAGACCAATTCGGCCAGGCCCATGCCGATCTCGGCCCCTAGCCACCCTGCCGGGTCGGGCTTGCGCGGTGCCACATGGAGATGGGGGCCCATCCCGTGAACGCCGACAAAGGGAACAGCATGGGCGTGCTGGAGGATCTTGTTGACGCTCTCGGCCGCGGCCTCGAGGGAGGTCGACTCGAACACCTGCCGGACCCGGGCCCGGAGTGCCTGCACCGCAACCAGGTCAGCCTCGGTGGTCGCGGGGGGACTGTCGATCTCAGCCCTGTCAAGCATTCCTGCCACAGCCTCGACATCGAGAGTCTCAAGATTGTCGACGACGTCAAGGCTGTTGACCAGGTCGACGGCCAGCTGGAGCGGCATGTTCTTGTAATGAGAGAATTGCACTTGACACCTTACAACAGACTCGATAGGATGTAAGTAGTTATACAGCAATAGAACCTTACGGTCAATAGCCACCCAAAGCCGAGCATGAGAAAGGAGGTGACGGCCATGAGATTCATCTTCTGGTACGCGGTCGCCGCCAACGCTGCGGCTGCTTCCGACCAAAAGGAATCGCAACTGAAGGTCAAGTAGGCGAGAGTCCGCTTGATCAAGATGTCTCCTTCCTTTCGCAATGTGTCCTCATTTCGCAGGGGCCTCCGTGACACCTTTCCTCTAGTTCCGCCGGTGGCGGTCTTCGGAGCGGTGTTCGGGGCCCTTGCCGTTCAGGCGGGTCTGACTCCCTGGCTGACGATGTTGAGTTCACTGATCGTCTTGTCTGGGGCCGCCCAAGTGGCGATGGTCGGCCTGCTTGCCACCGGCGCCGTTCCCGTGCTGCTGGCAACCACCGGGCTCGCCCTTCGTCACATCCCTATGTCGGCGTCGCTCTCCGGTCTGATCGGCGACGCGCCGCTCTACCGGCGGGTTCAGTTGGCCTGGGTGCTGGTCGACGAAACGTTCGGTCTGACTATCAACGCCGCCCGCGATCCGTCAGTGGACCTCGTCTCTTTCAAGTCTGCCGCCGATCTCGTCCTTTACACGACGTGGCTGACCTCGACCGCGTTCGGAGCCTTCCTGGGTGCTGATGTCGACACGTCGCGGATGGGGATCGAGGTCGTCTTCCCTCTCGTGTTCCTTGGATTGGCGGCGCCTCTGCTCCGCAACCGTCGGCAATGGATGACCGCATTTTTTGCCGTGCTGGCGGCCGTGGCCGCAGTCGTGGTCCTTCCCTCCGAGTGGAGGGTCACTGCGGCTGCGATCGTTGCCGCCGTCATTGGGAGCCGGGCCAAGTGAGCCACGTCATCTTGATCGTCCTGGCTGCGGTCATCACGTTTGCCTCCCGCCTGTCGTTCATGCTGCGACCGCTCTCCGACTCCCGGGTCAGGGAGAGTCGGTTTCTGGAAGTATTCCCAGCCGCACTGTTCGTCGCCCTCGCGGTCAACGGGTTCGTCGCCCCCGAAGGGACTCTCGATCTCGGTCCTGCCGTGGCGGCCGGGATCGGGGGTTCGGCCGGAGCATCCCTGTTCAAGCGCTCGATTCTCGGGGTGGTGGGGGTAGGACTGATCGGATACTGGGTCTCTCGTCTGATCTGGGGTCTCTAGAAACGAACCAGGTGACCGTTCATGCGTCTCTGATCGGCGACCGTTTTGGTGTACGAATGACTAGCTGGGAGCCTTTGGTTTCGTGTTGATCGTCTCGTTTGTCGGCTATTGCCTGGGACTCGCCACATTGGCGGGCTTCTTTGGCGGGAGTTGGTGGGTGCTGGACCTGTTGGCCGGCTTCCGTCATCAGCTCGCTGTCGGAATGATCATTTGTGCAGTGGTGGCGGCGTTCGCCCGATGGAGAAAGACCGCGGTACCGATCGGGCTTCTGGCAGTGGTCAACGTGGCGTTGGTTGTACCCCTGTACTTTGGTCCGAGTCGACCCGAATCTGGCGAGCTCCGGATCCTCTCGTTCAACGTTCTGGCGTCCAATCGGCGATTTGCCGAGGTGGTCGATTTCATAAGAGCCAGTGATGCCGACGTGGTTGTCTTGCACGAGGTAACGCGTCGATGGGAGGAAGCCATCGAAGAGGCGGCCGAGACATTCGACGATTGGCCCTACGAGATCACGGAGGCTCGTGCTCGGGGAGACCTCTTTGGAAGCCTGGTCCTGGTCGAGTCGGGAGCGGTGGTCGAGTCCTTCGGGTTCGCACTGACCGACCCCCGTGCGATCGAGATTCTCCTACCCGATGGGGTGGCGCTGCTCGCAATTCACCCGCTCTCTCCTTCCAGCGAGTTCCGGGCGGAGCAGAACGACCGCCAGTTCCTGTTCGCAACCGACTGGGCGGCGGGGCGGGACGCGCCGACCATCGTCGTAGGCGACTTCAATGCGACTCCATGGTCGTACCCGTTCCGTCGGCTGATGGCCTCAACTGATCTGTCCAATTCTCTCCGCGGCTTCGGCCTGGATCTGTCGTATCCGGCCAATGGCAATCCGCTCTTGCGAATCCCGATCGATCACCTCCTCTTTTCGGATGGTCTGGCCGTGGTCGATCGGCGATTGGGGCCGGCGATGGGTTCCGACCATTTCCCTCTTACCGTCGACCTTGCGTTGGTAGCAACGGGCTAAGGCGGTCGTCTGGCGGCGGCGGATTCGCCAGGGACTAGGCAAGGACCTGCGGCTACTGTCGAGGGATGACAGATCGGTTTCAGAATCATCGCCATGCCCTGGCAGCGCGTGTGGGTCCCAACGGCGTCGCCATCGTTCCGGCCGCAACCGAGACGATTCGCAACGATGACGTGACCCATGAGTTCCGTCAGGATTCGGACTTCTTCTACCTGACCGGCTTCCACGAACCCGAAGCCTTGGCTGTACTAGTTCCCGGCCATCCGGATGGCGACTACCACCTATTCGTCCGACCTCGGGATCGGGACCAGGAGATCTGGAACGGCTACCGGGCCGGTGTCGACGGAGCCCGGGAACGGTTCCAGGCAGACAAGGCTTATGAGGTCGGTCAGATCGAATCGGTGCTCACCGGATTACTCCTCGGTCGGGAAACCATCCACTACCGAATAGGGAATTCCGCCCTCGATTCCCGCGTGGTAGGACTGGTGGGCAAGGCTCGGAACTATCACGCCCGGACGGGCAAGGCGATGCCGTGGACCATCTCAGACTTGGCCCCGGTTCTGGCCGACATGCGACTCAGGAAGTCTCCGTCGGAGATCGAGAGCCTGCGAGCCGCTTGTGAACTCTCGGCCGAGGGCCACCGCGAGGCCGTTCGTTTCGCCCGTGCCGGCCTCTATGAGTATCAGGTGCAGGCGGCGATGGAATACGTCTGGAGGGAGGGCGGGTCCCGCCGCAACGGATATCCCTCGATCGTCGCCTCGGGTCCCAACGCCTGCATCCTCCACTACGTCGAGAACGACCGCGAGATAGAGGATGGAGACCTGGTCCTGATCGACGCCGGCTGCGAGATCGACTACTTCTCGTCGGACATCACTCGCACCTTTCCGGTGAACGGACGCTTCACGGGGCCGCAGAGAGCGATCTACGAAATCGTTCTGACGGCGCAGCGGGCCTCAATTGCGGCGTCGCAGCCGGGAGCGACGATTCGAACTCCGCATGAAACGTCGATCAGGATCATCACGGAGGGACTGGTCGAGCTCGGGCTTCTGCCGCTTGGTGTCGACGACTCGATCGCCATGAATCACTACCGCGAGTTCTTCATGCACGGCACCAGTCACTGGCTCGGACTCGATGTCCACGATGCCGGTACCTACCGGGTGGAGGGAAAGCCGCGGGTCCTCGAAACGGCGATGTCTTTTACTGTCGAACCCGGGATCTACATCGATCAGCGCGAAGAAATCGAGGTCCCGCGCCTGGATTACGACCTCGATGAGTGGCTCGAGCGAACTCTCGTGGAGGGGCCGTCCGCCCGCAAGGAACTCGACAAGATGAAGGAAGAGGCCGAGAAACTGCGACATCCGATCCCGGAGGAGTTCCGGGGAATTGGAGTCCGGATCGAAGACGATATTCTCATCACCGAAGACGGCCATGAGAACCTGAGCCGCCTGGTCCCGACCGACATCGACGACATCGAGGCCCTGGCCAAAGAAGAGTCGTGGTTGGTCAGAGCGTAAGACGGCACCGGCCCCAGTGACCCGGGGTCGTCTCACGCAACACGTCTCACGTCCCACGTCCGGACGTGAGACATGAGACGTGAGATGTGAGACGAGGTACGTCTTCGGGCGGCCGACCCGGGACCCCTATCCCCCTACGCGCTGTAGGGCATCACATACCAGAGCACGGCCAGGAAATGGAGGGTGCTTCCGGCCACCACCAGGACATGGAATAGCTCGTGGTACGAGAACACCCTGGGAAACAGACGGGGCCTCTTAGTTGCGAAGATCACCGTCCCCACCGAATAACAAATGCCGCCGGCGACCACGAGTAGTACGGCGCCAGGCCCGACCCTCTGCCAGATCAGGGGCATTGCGGCCACCGAGATCCAACCCATCGAATGCTGGATAGCCACCGAGAGGCCGGTCTTGACGCGGGGAAGGGCGAACTTCAGTGCAATGCCGACGATCGCCCCCGCCCACACGAGGCTGAGAAGGACCACCCGCAACCATCCGTCCAGAACCACTACCCCGAATGGTGTGAACGTGGCTGCCACTACAAGGAAGATCATCGAGTGGTCAAGACGTTGCATGAAGGCCTTGCGTCGTTCCTGCCAGCCCACCGAGTGGTAGAGCGAGGAGATGACGAACATCGCCAGGAGCGAAAACCCGAAGACCAGACCGGCAAACAGGTGACGGCTGTCCATTGCCCTGATTGCTAGGACCACGACTCCAACGACCGCCGCACCGGCGGCGGCACCATGCAAGAGGCCGCGCATCGGGTTGTGCATGCGGCCGAGTCGGTAGCGATCCATCCAATGAAGGTTATCGGCACCTGGTTTTCACCGTTAAGTCGATCCGTTCGTATCCGATCACACTTCCGTAACCTCGACAGCGATGAAGGACGTGCTTCGGATTGCCAATTGTTCGGGCTTCTACGGCGACCGGCTCCTGGCTGCCAGGGAGATGGTCGAGGGTGGGCCTATCGATGTCCTGACCGGTGATTATCTCGCCGAGCTCACGATGTCGATCCTCTGGCGGACCCGGCAACGCGATCCTGACAAGGGTTATGCCAGCACCTTCGTGACGCAGATGGAGCAAGTGCTCGGGACCTGCCTCGACCGGGGCATCAAGATCGTCTCCAACGCCGGCGGAATCAACCCGGCTGGCCTTGCCGAGCGACTCGCCAAGCTTGCCGCCGACCTCGGAATCTCTCCCCGCATTGCCTACATCGACGGGGACGACCTTCTCCCACGTCTCGAGGGACTCGAGGGCGAGGGCCATCGTTTCGCCAATATGGACACCGGGATACCCCTGGCCGGATCGGGCGTCACCCCTCTCACCGCCAATGCGTACCTCGGTGGATGGGCAATCAGCGAGGCTCTGGCGGCGGGAGCGGACGTGGTGATCACCGGCAGGGTCACCGATGCGGCGCTTTTAGTTGGTCCGGCGGCCTGGAACTTCGAATGGCAGCGTGACGATTGGGACTTCTTGGCGGGAGCCGTCGTGGCGGGCCACATCATCGAGTGTGGTGCCCAGTGCACCGGGGGCAACTACGCCTTCTTCGAGGAGGTGCCCGGTTTGGAGCGGATCGGGTTTCCAATAGCCGAGATCCATTCCGATGGAAGCAGTGTGATCACCAAGCATCCCGGCACTGGAGGGCTGGTCTCGGTGGGGACCGTCACCGCTCAACTGCTCTACGAAATCGGTTCCCCTCACTACTTGAACCCGGACGTCACGTCGCTGTTCGAGTCGATCAAGCTGACCCAGGCTGGGCCCGATCGCGTTCAAGTGAGCGGTGTCCGGGGAGAGCCGCCGCCCCCTGACCTCAAGGTGGCCATGAACTATCTCGGCGGGCACAAGAATTCGATGACCTTCGGTATCGCTGCTCCTCACATAGCGAAGAAGGCTGACGCTTTAGCGCGAGCACTTTGGGAAGTGGCCGGGTCGCCCGACCAGTTCGCGGTCGTCGACGTGAGCCTCATCGGCGACGAAACGCAGAATCCTCGGACCAACGACGATGCTCTCGCCTACTTGCGGATCTCGGTCAAGGACCCCGATCCCGACAAGGTGGGTCGTCGGTTCTCTAGCGCCGCGGTCGAACTGGCCCTGTCGAGCTATCCAGGTTTCTTCCTGACGACCCCTCCCGGGGAAGCCACCGCCTATGCCGTCTACTGGCCGACGACCATTCCCGCCCACCTGGTCCCCATGCGGGTGGTGATGGAGGACCGGGAGTGGGAAGTGACGAGCGTTGCCCCGTCGTCGCGTGGAAACGAGACGCCAGACGCCAGACGCCAGACGCCAGACGCGGAACTTCAAACCTCAGACCCCAAACCTCAAACTTCTTCAAAACCCACCACCCGCCACTCACCACTCATAACTCTTCCTTTGGGCGCCATCGCCGGGGCCAGGTCGGGTGACAAAGGTGGAAACGCCAACGTCGGATTCTGGGTGCGCAGCGTCGAGGAGTACGGCTGGCTCGAGGAGTACCTGACAGTCGAGCGGCTCCACGGCCTGATGCCTGAGGCCGACGAGCTCGAAATCGATCGCTACGAACTTCCCAACCTCCTCGCCCTCAACTTCGTCATCCACGGGTTGCTCGGGGAAGGAGTCTCATCGTCCACGAGGACCGATCCCCAGGCCAAGTCCCTCGGTGAGTTCCTTCGGGCCCGTTGGGTCGAGGTGCCTAAGGACCTGGTAGGGGTCGGTAAGTAGGATGGCGAGGCGGATGAAGGGTCCTTCCCACCTCCTTTACTCACTGTACGAGCGACGCCTGGTTCACGGGCTCGACGCCGACAGGTTCCCCCATCACATCGGAATCGTCCTCGATGGTCACCGCAGGTACGCCCGCGAATCGGGCCTCGGCTCATACACCGAGAGCTACCGGGCGGGAATGGCCCGCTTCGAGGACTTCCTGGAATGGACCGCGGAACTCGGCATACCGATCATCACCGCGTGGGTCCTCTCCCGTGAGAATCTCACCAGGCCGGCGTCGGAACTGGCCCCTTACTTCGAGGTGCTGATCGAATTGTTCGAGCGGCTCCCCGAGCATGCCGCCGCCCAGAACTTGCGGATGCGATTCATCGGCAGCCTCGACCTCCTCCCTGGTGAACTGGTCGAGGCAGCCAAGGCGGCCGAGGCCGCGTGCCCGGAGGGAACCCGTCATCTCAACATCGCCATGGGCTATGGCGGACGTCAGGAGATCGTCGACGCCGCCAAGGATCTCGTCACCAGGCTTGCGTCGGATGGGATCACTGCCGCAGAGATGGCTGGCCACATCGACGCCGAGGGACTGGCCCGGCACATGTACTCGGCTGACCTCCCCGATCCTGACCTCCTGATCAGAACGAGCGGGGAGTCGCGCCTCTCGGGTTTCCTCCTGTGGCAATCGGCCTACGCCGAGTTCGTCTTCGTCGACGTCTACTGGCCGGCTTTCCGCCGGGTCGACTTCCTTAGGGCGTTGCGAGACTTCACAAGAAGGCAACGCCGCTTCGGCAAATGAGAAGACGCTAGACGCCAGACGCCAAGGGGAGACCGCGGTGTTCGACGGGTGCCTACCCATCGACGGGAGAAAGAACCGATCCCGGTCGCCCGTCAGAGTTAGAGCTGGCCAGTGCGGGCTCTGGTTTGTCTAGCGTCTGACGTCTAGCGTCTAGCGTCTATTTCGTCACCATCTCCGGGTCCAGATGCGATACATCGCCGAGGACTCTCAATGAGAACGCCCGTCCGTGGGCGATCGACAAAGTTGAGAGTCGGGCGACGCCGGTGTGGGGTGACTCGAATCGATCCCATTCCCACGGGGTCGGTTCTGCCCCCAACAAATGGCCGATCACGACGGCGTTGGTACCGCCGTGGGCGACCAGGACCACCCTCTGGTCATCGTCGGGTACGGTCCACAGGTGAGGGTGACCATCGTCGAGCTGGGTGATGCCGAGTTGGGCCAGGGCTCCTTCCAGCCCGGTGACCACCCGTTGATGGAAGTCACGGAAAGTTTCGCCTCCGGGCATCCCGTCCCACAGATCCGAGATAGGGCGAAGGTTGGCGTCGATCCAGGCGTCCTTTATCTTCTCGATGGGGCTGCCCTCCCATTGATCCGGATTGCGAATCTCATGAGCCCAGAGATGGACCACGGGTGCCAGGCCCGTGCTTCCGCCGATCGGTGCTGCGGTCTCGCGGGCGCGGTGCATCGGTGACATCCATATTTCGTCGATCAGCCCCCAACGATCGGCGATGGCTGCCAGGCGGGACGCCTGGCGATTGCCGAGGTCGGACAGGTGGGGATCATTGCGAGCGAAGCTATCGGGTGCCCAATCAGGCAAGCCGTGGCGAACCAGGATCAGTTCCATGATTCGACGCTAGTGCTGGTCCTGAGGGCGAAACGCGCAGTGGCCGCCCCGGGTTCGGGCGGCCCCGACATTCGGGGCAGACCACGGGGGGGGAAGGAAACCACGTGAAATTCGGGCAATTATAGGCCCCTCGCGCCCCAGG
>JANMST010000190.1:0-1566 GCA_031389635.1 Acidimicrobiia bacterium
GGGTCTGCTGACTTCGGCGAATCCGGCGGCGGCGAAGATGCTGCGGCTGCCGACGTGGAGCTCCCCCAAGGTGATTTCCTGCCCGGGATGGGTGATTATCGGGTAGCCCTCGATGGCACGAGCCTTTCGCTTCCGGGCGAAGTCGGATCCAACCCACCCACCAGTGTGAGGACCACACCGATGACAGGGAACACGAGGCCCATCCGCACGCCGGGATTCGCCAGGGCCTTCATGAATATGACTCTACGTCCAGCGAAAAGCCAAACTACTGGGACATCCAGCGCGGCTCGCGCTCCCAGAAGACGTCACTTCATTGCGTGTCGGGGCGTTGGTAGCGGAGGAGGACGACGCCGTTGCCGAAGGTTCGGGTCTCAGCGAGCTGCAGATCGATCTTGATGCCTGATGCCTGGAACAGGGGCTTGCCCTGTCCAATCACCACCGGGTGGACATAGAGCCTGTACTCATCGATCAGGTCGAGACGCATGAAGGTTGCGGCCAGGTCAGCCCCGCCGAGCGCCAGGTCTCCACCGGGCTGTGCCTTGAGCTCTTGAACCTCCTCGGTGACGACGTCTCGGACGACAGTGGTGTTCCAGTCGGCCCGCTTCAGGGTCGTGGAGTACACGATCTTGGGCATGTCACGCCAGATGCGGGAGAACTCGACCATGGGCCCGGAGCTTGAGGGGTCCGTGTCGGCTGTAGGCCAGAAGCTGGCCATCAGCTCATAGGTAACACGTCCGTCCAGGAAGGCGCCCATCGCCCTGAGCTGCTCATTGAAGTGGCTGTGCAGCTCGTCATCGACCATGTGCCAATCAAGTTCGCGATCCGGTCCCTCGAAGAATCCATCGAGAGACACCGACATCATCAAGATGAGTTTTCTCATCGCGGCTCCTTCTGAAGTGGTCCGTGTGAGGGGCTCGACCGCCCACGTCGCAGGGGAGTCCCGGGTTTCGCTACCCAACTGGCGATCATCGCAGGGACATCACCCCGGCATTGCTCGGCTCGAAGCCGCAGGCGTCGTAGTAGAAGGTTCGAAGATCGTCGTCGAAGTCGACGTGCAGCCATTCGCAACCGGCGTCTCTCGCTTCGTCTCGGGCAGCGTGGACGAGGCCGACGCCAACACCTTGGTGCCGGGTCGGGATCGCCACCATCACGTCCTGGATCCAGGCGTGGACCAGTCCGTCCCAGATCACGTTGACGAACCCGACGAAGTCGCCGTTGCTTCGAGCGGTGACCCAGCCCAGGCTATGGCTGGCGGTGAGTTCGATCCAGTTCCACTCCGACTCATCGAAGATTCGGGTCTCGTAGGCTTCGGCGTGCAATGCGTTGACCTCGTCGTTCGTGAACGGACCACGCCACTCGTAGACGAAATCTGCTTCGGGCTTCAAACTCCGGACCTCAGACCCCGAATCTGAAGTTCGACTGCATGGCAGGCTGCGCCGCGAATCGTGTCGGCGGCAATGATCGCCGGATCCTCGCCTTTGCACCGCTCCTCGATCCCGAGACGGGCCGCTTCGTGGGAGCGCACCACCGGGCATCGGGGATGGAAACGGCAGCCGGTCGGGATCT
>JANMST010000196.1:0-2552 GCA_031389635.1 Acidimicrobiia bacterium
CAAGCGGCCCGTCACCGGCCCGCCTCGAGTTCGATCTGGCGACGGGGGGGTCGGGAACTCCTCACCTCGTTGGTCGACGCGTGGCGCTCGACCACGAAATAGCGGCGGCACCCGGTCCGGCAGTGCCAGGTCTCGGTAGTCCAACCGGTCGGGTTCTGGTGCTCGTACAGATATGCCCTCCACTCTGTCGGGGTGGCGGCCTTCGGGTCGGGACGAGGGCGCGACTCCCCGACGTATCGCAGATCGGCGGAATTGCGGGGTCCGCACCACGGGCAGGGAACGGTGATCATCAGTGCCCGACCGAGGCCGCGCCCTTTTCGCCAACCAATCGACCTTCGGGAAAACGGGCCAGGTCGAAGGCGGCGATGATCTCCGGTGTGTTGTTCGTCGCCACCGCTTCGGCCATCGCCTCACCGGACACAGGTCCGGCCTTGAAGCCATACGTGCCCCACCCCACGTCGACCAGGAATCCTTCGACCGGTGTGAAGCCCATGATCGGCGAGTAGTCGGGGGTCATATCGCACAGTCCGGCCCATTGCCGCAGCAAGCGCATCTTGGAGATCGAGGGAATCAACTCGAGAACGTGCCCGGCCAGTTCCTCAGTGAACTCGAGCGATCCACGCATCGAATAGGAGGCATAGGGGTCGACCGAGGCTCCAAAGATCAACTCGCCCCGTTCGGTCTGGCTCACGTACACATGCAAGGAACCAGACACCACCACGGCATGGAGGAAGAACCGGACCGGTTCGGTAACGGCGGCCTGGAGAGGGTGGGTGATGATCGGGAGCTTGATTCCGACCATCTCGGATATGGTGCTCGCCCACCCTGCCGTGCAGTTGATCACGACAGGAGTGGAGACGTCTCCTCGATCCGTTCTGATGCCGGTGACCCTGCCAGCAGAAGTGTTGATGCCGGTGACGGTGGTGTTCTGGTGGATGTGGACCCCGCGGGCGTCAGCACCACGGGCGTACCCCCAGTTGACCGCATCGTGGCGGATCACCCCCCCGGGCGGATGGTAAAGCGCCCCCAGGATCGGATAGCGGGTGCGCTCGGAGGTATCCATCTCGGGGACGAGCTCTTTGATCTCGTCGGGACCGATCACTTCCGAGTCGATTCCCTGGATCTTGTTGACTTCCGCCCGCCAGCGCATGGTCCGGACGGCGCCATCGTTGTGAGCCAGAGTGAGATGTCCCCTTCGGGAGAACATCACGTTGTAGTTGAGATCCGCCGCCAGGTTGCGGTACAGGTGCACCGAGCGGTCATAGAAGCGGACGCCCTCCGGCGTCAGATAGTTGGACCGGATGATGGCCGTGTTGCGACCCGATCCACCGCCTCCCACATAACCTTTGTCGACCACGGCCTCGTTGGTGATCCCATGGTTCTCGGCCAGGTAATAAGCAGTGGCCAGCCCGTGCACTCCCGCCCCGATGACGACGACGTCATAGCTATGGCCGAGGTCGTGCTGACGCCACGCCGGCGGCCATGCTTCACCGCTCAGTCCTCGTCGAACGAGGTTCCACGCACTGAATTTGGCTGGTCGGCGGCGGCCGTTGCTTGTCATCGTCGGGACACCGATTGTACGAGGTCGAGGAAACGGGGTCCACTCTGAGTGAACAGGGACCGCGAGCTAGTGATCCGCGCTCCCATCCCCGGTGCCATAGGCCTTCACGGAGAGCAGCTTCACCGGGAGCACGATCAGCCGTACCGGCCCGTGGGTCACTTCTCCGTCGAATTGGAGCGAGTCACCCTTCTCGAGAATGAAACGCTGCGCGCCGTAGCCGTACTCCATTGCTCCGTCGATCATGTAGAGAAGTTCGGTCCCGGGATGACGGAAGCTTTCTGAGACCTTGGAACGACGGGTCAGCGTGTAGAGGATCGGCTCGAGACGGCGGTGGGTACCCCGGAGGTTTCCGAGCAGTTGCGAACGGAGGCCCGAGCGGGAGCCGCGGGGTACCAGGTCGAGGCCGCGGCCTGACTTGACGTGCAAGACGGTGTGGGCCTGAAAGGAGTCGAAGAAGGTGGTGAGGGGCACGTCGAGTGCGGTCGAGATCCGGGCCAGGGTCGAGAGTGAGGGCGAGGCCTGGGCGTTCTCGATCTTGGACAGCATCCCCTTGGAGAGTCCCGAGTGTTCGGCCAATTGGGCGATGGTGAAGCCGAGTTGCAACCGGTATGAGCGAACCCTGTTGCCGATCGCCACACTCAGCTGAGCATCGATGTCGTGCGACGGCTCGGGCGGAGTGTTTGCTTTCGCCATTTTTGGAGGGTAATCAGAGCGGCTCAGGCGTCACCGCCGCAGGGCGGGTTAACCGAGGAAAGTGGACATGGAGTCGTCCGCTGCGGTCCACCATGGGGTGTGGTGAAGGGGAGCGGCGTTGCCTGTGCACGGAGAAGAGAACGAGCGGTCCCGATAGCCGAGGATGCTCTCCTCCTTTTGATGCTCCCAAGTCTTGAAGTGGCGGCGGGTCAGATCGATGTCGAACGAGGGGTAATCAACCTCCTTGAGAAGGTCGACCAGATGGTCTCCCTGGAAGTCGATCTTCTCGAAGGCGTCG
>JANMST010000465.1:0-2645 GCA_031389635.1 Acidimicrobiia bacterium
CTGGAGCTCGATCATTCGCAGATCCGAGGCTCGGGGCATACCGCCATTCTTATCAGTCACTACTCGATCGTTATTCCGCTCGTCTTGGGAATGGGTTCAGCGCTGCTGGTTTTTCCGATGGTCGGAAGCGGGAGTTTCACCGGGTTCGCTCTCTTCATGGGAGCTGCGATGGCTATCACGGCGTTCCCGGTCCTGGCTCGCATCCTCACCGATACCGGGCTTCACAAGACGAGGATCGGCGCTCTGGCCATCACCTGTGCGGCGGTGGACGACATCACGGCCTGGTGCGTGCTTGCCATTGTGGTTGCCATCGTCACGTCGACCGGCCCGATGGAGGCCGCGACGACCATCTCGCTGGCGCTGGCTTTCGTCGTCGCCATGTTGTTGGTGGTGCGGCCTCTGGCCAAACGAGTCATGGCCGTCCGGAAGGGCCACGGTCCGATGAACCCGACTGTCCTTTCGTTCGTGATCGCCGGGCTGTTCCTGGCGGCTTGGGCGACGGAGGCGATCGGCATCCACGCAATCTTCGGGGCGTTCATGTTCGGAGCGGTTCTACCGCGGGAACGGGGGATTGCCACCGGGATCATCGAACGACTGGAAGATGTGACGGTCCTGGTGCTTCTCCCAATCTTTTTCGCAGTGGTCGGGCTGTCGACCCGGATTGGTCTGGTGACGGGCCGGGATCTGTGGCTGCTCACCGCCTTGATCATCGTCATCGCTGTTGTTGGCAAGGTCGGGGGATCGGTCGTCGCCGGATTGGCCGCCGGGGAATCTTTGCGGACCTCCACCGTGATCGGGGTGTTGATGAACGCTCGAGGGATCACAGAGATTGTGATCCTTACGATCGGCATAGAGCTGGGAGTTATCTCTCCGGCGCTGTTCACGATCATGGTCTTGATGGCGCTCACCACCACAGTGATGACGACACCACTCCTCTCGCGTCTCTATCCGCGTCGCATGGTCGAACGCGACATCATGTCTGGGGAACATCGCGATCCTGATCGGTCCGACTACAGCCGGCGCCGTGTGATGGTTGGTGTCACGGATCCGATCACTGCCCGCCCATTGGTTCGGGTGGCCGGGTGGCTGCGAAGTGACGATGGAGAGGGAGCGGCAGTCGTGTTGGCGTCAGTTGTCGCACCGACCGGGCATGAACAGATCCGCGCCCATATCGGAGACTTTGCTGAGACCAGTGCCAGGGCGGCTGGCAACCTCTCGGCACTGGCTAGCGAGCTCCACCGCCAGAACGTCAGCACCGAAGTCATCACTCGAATCGGAATCGACCGCGGTGAGGAATTGCGACTCATCTGCCAACAGCAGGACATCGATCTGTTGATCGTCGGCTCGCACGAGGCTTATGTGCGCAACCGGCCCCTGGGCGGACTGGTGGGAGAACTACTACACACCGCTCCTTGCGACATCGCGGTAGTGATCAACGGCGCAGCCGCCCTCAACCCCCAGCCCGGACCCATAGGTGTCTGGCTGTCGGGCGACCCCACCGACTTCGCTACCCTCGATCTCGCCTTGAGCCTTGCCCGAGGACTCGAATGCGCGATCCGCGTGGTCGGAGCCCACGGGGTTGCACCGCACCAAACCGTCGACGAACACATAGAAATGGATGCCGACGCCACCGTTGAAAGCGTGGTTACCGCCCTTCAGGGGATTGCTTTACTGGCCATGGCTTCTCCACCCCACGATCATGCTCTGGGCGGCGAGATAATCGAGGCCGCGACGATCCTCGGCGGGGTTCCTTTGATCGTGCTCCGTACCGGGCCGGCGAAGACTCTGGACCGAAGCCGGAAGCGTGACGCCGTGCCTACCGGGGCAACAGATCTCGACTCCGGACAGCAGGTTTCCCCCGTCACGAGCTGACGTACCCATCATTCGCGCTGATCCGCCCTAACAGTGGGGGGAGGGGGCAGCTGGGGCCTTCATCGGCTACGCCGGGGAACCGGACCCGGACCATCAGCATAAGGCTGAACCACCAGGCATGTCTACCGACGGACGTTGTAGTGGGTTCCAGTCCTGAGCGACTATGCACATGACATATCAGGCTGCGATCCTGTACGACTTGGCCAGGGGTGCCGGCCGTGTAGTAAGAGTTGGTGTCGGTCCTCCGACACCCCGTAAAACCCCTTGAATCTACAGGGGGTTTTCCTTTTGGGACGATCACCTCCGAGATACCGTGACCCATCCGGGGTGACATTTGGCGAAAAGAAGCCGACACGCAAAAGGTGTTCGATAACCTTCCGCAGCGAGTCGGAGGCTGGTCAGGGTTGTCACCGTTCCCGGTTGATGAGGGTGTGTTTTCATGGCTCGATCACGCAAGGAGGTAACGCATGATGTGGTACGGAGCAGGTGGCTGGTGGATGCTTGTCTTTTTGGCAGGCGTCATCCTGTTGGTGGTGTGGGGGGTGCGTGCCACCTCCGACGGCGGTCGGTCTGGTGGTGGCGGAGCCCGCAGCCGGGGGCTTGAGATCCTCGAAGAGCGCTTCGCCCGCGGTGAGATCGACCGGGAGGAGTTCGAGCAGCGGCGCTCGGCGCTGGGGGGGCGGTAGCGGTGAGGGAGAAACGCCTACTGTTCGCCGGGCTGGGGCTGGTCGCCGTGGGGCTGATCGGGATGTCTCTCCAGGCCCCGGCCGGAG
>JANMST010000309.1:0-3711 GCA_031389635.1 Acidimicrobiia bacterium
CTGCCGAGCATCACCGGGCGGGCGGCGCCGGTGACCGAAGGAACGTTGCCGGGAAGCTGATGGACGGTCAGGAAGCCAATCAACGCGAAGAAATATGCCTCTTTGGCGCCGGAGGGGATGCCGAGATCGTCGATCGGTGAGATGTCCACTCCTTGCAGTTGGTTGGCAAGCATCTCCATGAGGACCAGGTTGGAGGTGCCGCCCCCCGATGCGATCACCTCTCTGACCTCGTAGGTCTGGCAGGCTTCGGCGATGGTCAGGGCGGTGAGAGCCGTGACTGTGGCCACCAGATCATCCGGAGAGACGTCGCCGACCTTTTCCAGTGCACGCAATAGGTACGACAGGTGGAAGAGCTCCTTGCCGGTCGTCTTGGGAGGCGACAGGCGGTAGTAGGGATCGGCGAGGAGATGCTCGAGAAGGGCGGGATGAACCTGACCTCGTCCGGCCATGAGCCCGTTGCGGTCGAATCCCTCGGCCCCGCCGGTGACATGGGAGACGGCGGCGTCGATCAGAGCGTTGCCCGGCCCGATGTCGAAACCCACCGCTTCGAGGCCGGGGCTGACCACAGTGAGGTTGGAAATGCCGCCGATGTTGAGAGCCGCCGTCGGCCGCTCGGACCCGGCCAGCAACAACACATCGAACATGGCGGCGAGGGGAGCACCCTGCCCGCCCACCGCGATGTCACGAGTGCGAAGGTCGGCCACCACCGGCAGACCGGTGACCTCGGCGATCCAGGCCGGCTGACCGATCTGGAGGGTCCCCAGCACCTTGTTTCCCTCGACCTGGTGAAACAGCGTCTGGCCATGGGATACCACCAGATCAGCCGCCCCGGCCGCCAGTTCATCGAGCGCTCGTTTGGCGGCGTTCGCGAAAGCGTGGCCGATTTCGTTGTCGAGATGGCAGACGACCTCGGCGGTGGTGGTGCCCGGCGGCAGCGCCGCCCCAAGATCCTCTCGGAGTTTCTTCTCGTAGGGGACCGAGATGGATCCGAGCGGATGCAACTCGAGTTCGCCATCCCGAAGTTCGAGATCGGCGACGGCGGCGTCGACCCCGTCCATCGAAGTACCAGAGATGAGACCGATGACCCTCACTCCGCCTCCAATGCTCGCCTGACCACACCGTTATGGCTGGCAAGTAGTGCCCGGGCCGTGGCCGGATCGCTCCCCGTCAAGATCATGAGGATGGCGACCTTGACTTCACCATCGGCGGCGTTGAGCGCATGATCGACTGCTTCGAGTTCGGCTCCGGTCGCCTGCCCAACGATTCGTCGGGCCCGATCCCGCAGCTTCTCGTTGCTGGCTCGTAAGTCGACCATGAGGTTGCCAAAGGTCTTGCCGAGCCTGACCATGCTGACCGTAGAAAGCATGTTGAGGACGATCTTCTGGGCGGTGCCGGCCTTGAGGCGTGTGGACCCTGCGATCACCTCTGCACCGACCAGGACTTCGATTGGATGCTCGACGTGACGGCTGAGGATCGAGTCGGGATTGCAGACAACTCCGACCGTCAGCGCTCCGAGTTCCCTGGCGCGGCGGACGGCACCAACGGTGTAGGGAGTGCGGCCCGAGGCGGTCACTCCCACCACTGCGTCTCTCTCACTCAGCTCGAGATGATCCATGTCGTGAGCGCCGGCCGCGGGGTCATCCTCCACTGCTTCGCGGGGCGAGAGGAAAGCACCGAAGCCACCAGCGATGACACCTATGACACGGTCGGTGTTGAAAGTGGGTGGGCACTCGGCGGCGTCCAGCAGCCCGAGACGTCCGGCCGTTCCGGCGCCGACGTAGATGAGCCGGCCATCTCGCTCCAGGCGCTCAACGATTGCATCGATGGCGGAGACGATGGCTGCTTGGGCGGGGCGGATGGACTCGACCGCGTGTTTCTGATCGTCCGACATCAGCTTCACCAAGGCAAGGGTGTCGCGCAGATCGAGGTCGGCGAGTTCCGGGCGCTGTTGTTCGGTCAGCAGATGGGCGAGGTCCATCGCTACCTCCGGGTCGAGCGGGTGGGGTCGAGTACGTCGCGGAGACCGTCGCCCAACAGGTTCAGTCCCACCACCGCCAACACGATGGCAGTGGCCGGGGCCGCCATGAGCCACCAGCCCCTGGTCACCAGCGTCCGGGCCTCGCTCACCATGAGCCCGAGCGAGGGGTCGGGGGGTTGAGTGCCGAGGCCGAGGAAGCTGAGGCTCGACTCGGTGAGGATCGCCCACGAGAGGGCGAGAGCGATCTGCACGATCAAAGGAGCGGTGACGTTGGGGAAGACATGACGAAAGAGCAAGCGTCCCGACCCGAAGCCGAGCACCCGGCCGGCCTTGACGAACTCGAGCTCGCGGACGGTGAGGACCGGGCCGCGGGCGACCCTTACAAATATCGGGATGTAGACGATGGCTACCGCGATCACCGTGTTCACCCACCCGCGGCCGAGAGCTGCGAGCACAGCGAGAGCCAGCAAGATGGCGGGGAAGGCAAACAGCATGTCGGTGATCCGTCCGACCACACGATCGGTCCATCCGCCGAAAAATCCCGAGGCGATCCCGGCCACCGACCCGATGACCGCGGCGATGGCCACGGCCAGGACTGCCACCCGGAGCGAGGCGAACACCCCGACCATTACCCGGGAGGCGACGTCGCGCCCGAACTGATCGGTGCCGAGCCAGTTCTCGGCCGACGGCGGGAAAAACCGGACGTCGGCATCCTGGGCAAGAGGGGGATGGGGAGTGAGGCCCAGGGCCGCCAGGACCGCGATCACCAGGAGGACAATGATGATCGCCAGCCCTACCAACCCGTTGGGGTTCGACCAGAGCAAACGCAACCGGCCCGGTTGCAGGGCGGCGAGGGCCGGGGCGGGCTCGATGGCGGCGGTCATGCCAGCCTCACCCGCGGGTCGATGCGGGCGTAGACCAGGTCGACGACCAAATTGACCACGACGACCATCGCAGCGATCACCAGGACCGTGCTCTGCACCACCGCGTATTCCCTCTGGGCGATCCCGGTCAGCACCAGCCGGCCCATCCCGGGAAGGGCGAATATCTCTTCGACGATGATCGTGCCGCCGAGCAGGTAGCCGAACTGGATGCCGATGATGGTGACGATCGGGATGAGTGAGTTGTGGAGGATGTGCCGCCACCTGACGCGCCGCGGGGAGAGGCCCTTGCCGCGGGCAGTTCGCACGAAGTCCTGCGAACTCGCCTCGAGAAATGCGGATCGGGTAGTGCGCATCACCCCCGCTGCCAGCGCCACACCCAGGGTGAGGGCCGGGTAGAGCTGCTGCTGCAGATTGATCAGCGGGTTGTCGAAGAAGTTCACATAGCTGGCGGCCGCCGGAAAGTAGCCGAAGCGAGCGGCCAGGAAGGCGATGATGGCTGAGGCGATGACAAAGTTGGGAATGCCGAGGCCCAGCAATCCGAACCCCTGCCCGAAGACGTCGCGGAGACCGTTGGGCCGGGATGCGGACATGACCCCGATCGCCACTCCCACGACCGAACCTAGAAGAGATGCCAGGATCGCCAGCTCGATCGTGACCGGCAATGCGTTCCTGAGAAGCTCGGCCACCGGCCTGCCGCTGGTCACCGAGATGCCGAAGTTGCCGGAGAGCACGCTGCCTATCCACGAGAAGAACTGGACCAGCGGTGGTCGGTCGAGTCCGTAGTAGCGCTCGAGGGAGGCTCGCTGGATCGGGGTCAAGTTGCCGGCTTCCGTGCCGAGCCGGGCGGTG
>JANMST010000324.1:0-4826 GCA_031389635.1 Acidimicrobiia bacterium
CTACTACATCCTCGGCAGCGCCATCGAGGTCGCACTGCTCGCGGTCATCGTCTACCAAGCCTGGAGCTGGCCGAAAGAATCCGGCTCTTCGAATTGGCGGTGTAGAAGACCCGGTAGAAGAACCGCCCAACACCGCAGAAGCCCTGGTCTGAGTGGTGTCTGACCAGGGCCCGCTCGTAGCGGGGGTGGGATTTGAACTCACGACCTTCGGGTTATGAGCTGTCTCTCTCGGATCAGGGGGCCCCGGGCTGAGGCGCTTCCGACCGGGACAGGAGATCCGTCACTTCGTCCCAAGCTGCCGCTGGTCGTTCCAGGTTGCGAGCTCTTAGGTACCGAGACGTCGTTCTGCGACCTTTGACCAGCAACCGGATGTAGCTCAGCGGGCCGCCGACACCCATCCCCGGAGTGAACCGGGCCGGACGAAACAGCCATTGATCGTCTTCTTTGGTGATCGTGCCCGCGATCAGGCAGCTGCGCAGACTCCAGAGCCGGTTGTCGTGTCGCTGATAGAGGATGGAGGCGGAGCCTTCCCCGACCGGGAAGGGGTCGTCCAGCACTAGAAGGCGGCGCCGGTGATCGACCTGCGGGACTGCCCGTGTCGAAACTGGTGTCCCGGCCGGACCTGCACCCGATACCACGCCGGAACCGAACCGGCGTGACTCCCGACGAACGTCACGCCACATCGATCGCCCCCCAGTATCGCTGGATTCCGCGGCCCCAACTGATCCGACGAGGGGTCAAGACGATCAGTAGACGGAAGAAATACCAATCCATCAGAGCTCGAGCGAGAGGATTACCGGCATAGATTCGGACCGCAGGCTGGCGGCGAAGAAGATCAATCGCATCTCGTTCCAGCGCGGCGCGTATCGCCGGGTCCTCGATCTGACTGAACGACGTGAGGACAGTCTCCGACACGTCTGCAACCCCCTCAACCAGCACCGACGGCGGATCCGTCAACCCGCTTCCCGTGGGATCCGAGAAAAGAAGGCACACTGCTGGGCGACGACGAATGTTGTGAGCCTTCTGTGGCAGGCCGATAGACGTCACTACGACGATCCTGCCGGAATTCCACTCCATCGAGGGAAGGACCGGCCACGTTTGCGGCACCCCGAGACGAGAGACCGTCGTCAGGTCCGCGGTGAGGAAGGCCGACATCGTCGCCAGGACATCCGCCGGCACCTGTTCGACGTACACCCCTGAGACGATGATCTCGAACCGGTACGGAACCGTTACGACCGAGGAGACACACCGGATGGTCCTCTGCGTCGAACAGAGTCCGAGCTACACAGTTTGTTTTGTCGGTGATGACGCAGCCTGGGTCGCTGCCTGGTCGGATGCCAAGCCCGAGCCGCCGACGATCACCGGCGAGACCTAGATTGTGTCCCCATGTCTCGGAGGTCCCCCGGCGATGAGGATCGACTCGAAGCGGTGCGCCGGTTGCTGTCTGGGCTAGCTGACGATGCCGACGTCCACGAGCTGACTGCGTCGATCGCGCCCCTCCACCCGAAGAACAACACTTTTCCCGGTGAGGTGTTCATGGGTCTCGCCGCCGACGCCCTCGACGCTGCCGGCGTCACACGCCATGAACCAATCCTGTATGAGGGCCTCCGGGAAACCTATCTCCCCGAATGTGAGTTCCGCGGCCGGGACAACCGCAAGATCCAGTTCGCATTCCTGAGCGGCGCAGCGTTGCGAGGCGGACTCGAACCCGATCTACTCGACGAGGTCGCCTGGTGGCACAACGACGACTACTGGCAATACGCCCTCTACGCGGCGGCCGCATTGATTCGCAGAGCCGCAGACCACCAACAAACGTCGGTGGTCGATGTCGTCCACAGACTCGCAAACCACCACGGGCTGACACTCACCTAACCCGGACACGGTCTGATGCTCTCAGCACCACCGTGATGAACCTGATCCGAGCCGCCGCTACCCCACATCCCCAGTCTTGGCGCATAACGCTCGGATCAGCGACCGCCGCTCTTGTATCGGCACTATCGCCCTCGGCCATATGAGACGAGATCACTAACTACGAGCACACGATGCCTTGATGGAGGTTGATCTACGCAACGGCGGTAAGAGGTCAATGCCGGCCTGCAGTGCAAGGATCAGCGCTTGGGAGCGGTTTGGCCGTAGCGTTGGCGGGCGGCTTCGCCGGATGTGCCGACCATAGCCCCGATGGAGGCCCAGGAGTGTCCCTCGGCGCGGGCGGCGGCTACCGCCTCGCCGAGCTGTCGCTCCGTTTCGGCTCGAGCAAGAAAGGCGCGTCGGACGTTTCGCAAGGCGGCGGCATCACGAACATCGGCTGGGTCTGGCTCGTGGCTTTCGAACCGATTCGCCAGCTCATCGGCCCGGTCGAGGATTTCTTCGGCGGTTCGTGGCATCGTTCACCTCAGATATTTGGGTCGTGCACTCATGGCATGAACGATGAGCGTGCCCTCGTCTGATCCGACAACGCCGATCTCGTAGAGGTTGCCGGCTGAGTCGGGTCCGATCAGCATGATGAGTCCTTCGTCGAGGTCTTCGACGCGGATCGGGTTGTTGAAGGCATGGAGGATGGTGTCATCGTTTATCCCGTGTTTGCGGGCACTGTCGGCAATCAGTGGGTCTGTCACAAGTTACCTTGGTCTGGCGAAGAACGCAAGGTAACTTGCCACGGAACCCGACCGATTCGACTGGGACGCCTGAGTGGAGCGTTGCGGTCATCCGGTTCTCCTAAGGACGGGCGCCGAGTGCTCGATCGGGCTGGTTTCGAAGATGATGTCTCGCCATGGGCCGGTGTGGTCATTGGCGGGGTCGGTGAGGTCGGTGGTGGGTCCGGCGTTGAGGCGGGCTCGGGCGTAGACCTCGACGGCAGCATCCCATTGGGCATCGGCTGTGGCAGCCCTCGGTCCGAGGACAGTGAGGACTTCTTTGGGTGGGTCATTTTGGTAAAGGAGGGTGCGGGCATGGATCCGCCGGTCGACCTCTTCGACCACCGTGGTGTATTGGTGGACCAGGTCGGTGTTGTCTTCGATCCAGGTTTGGCGGCCGGTGATCTGGTCGACGAGCTCCTGGCGGCGGTTCTCGAGGTAGGTGATCTGGTGGTTGCCGGTGCCAGCCTGGGTGACCATGGCTCGGGCGTCGGTGATGGCAGCTTCCAGGGCGGCGAGCTCAAGTGACGGGTCCTCGGCGAGCGGGCTCGCCTGCAGAGCGCGGGCGAGGTGGTCTCGCCATGTGATCAGTTGATGGTCGGTGGCGGTGACCACGATCATGTAATGGTTGGTGGCGGGAGGTTGGAGACTCGAACTGCTGAGCTGTCGGACGAGGGTGTCGATGCGGTCCTCGGTGAGCGGGCCGCTGTGGCAGTGGATGCAGTCGCCGACCGGACCGTAGGTGTCGGCCACCCAAAGATGAGTCTCTGCTCGGGCACGGGAGAGAGCCGTATATCCGTGTTCGGCGGTGATGGCCGTGTCCACGTAGAGGTGGGTCTGCTGATAGGTGTGGCCCTGGGCAGTGTGGATGGTCTGGGCGTACCCGTAGTCGACACTCGAATCAACGTACCTCTTGGGGAGGATGATCTCCACCTGGTCGTGGTCGCGGCAGAACGTGACCGACCCGGCGACCGGATCGACGCTGCTGATGGTCCCGCTCTGCCCGTTCCGTAGATCGGCATGGGCATACCAGTTCTCCCGAACCACGATCCGATCTCCTGCTTGGAACATGGTGCCCCACCTGGTCTCGAATTCGGCTCCGGTGAGGAGCCCCGCCGCTTGCATGCGGGCGCGGGCGAGCTGGTTTAACAGGTCGACGTCGTGGCGGTGTGCGGCGAGCATCCGGACCCGGTCGACACCGTTGATCCTGGAATCGACCCACCAGGCGTCGACCATGGCCGCCCTCGTGTCGTCGCGCTGGTAGCCGAGATGGATCCGACCCGCGTCGGTGTAGTCCAACACCGCTCGGCGGGTCTCCCGAGCTCGGAGCCGGTGGAGGGCTTGGCGGTCGACGTCGAGCTGCTGGCGTTGGTTGACCTCGGCGAGGTCGGTGACCACTCCGTGACCATCGGCGACGAGCCGGTGGAACAGACCTCCGGAGTCGATCGACGGTAACTGTCGCGGGTCCCCTAACAGGACCAGCTTTCCGTCACATCCCTCGACGTAGTCGACGAGCCGGGCAAGATCTCGGGTTGACACCATCGACGCCTCGTCACAGACGACCACTGTCCCTCGGGGGAGCTGCTCCCCTCTGGTGTCGAGATGGTGGCTGAGCTTGGCGACCGTACTCGTCCACCGCTCGCCCAGATGGTCAGCCAGTTTGCGGGCGGCGGTGGCGGTGGGTGCCACGCCGATAACACGATGACCGGCGGCCTGGATGGCTTCAGCGTATGCGCCGACGGCGTACGTCTTACCGGATCCACCAGGCCCGACCACGGCAACGAGCCGCCCCTCAAGGCTGGCCAGGTGGCGCGTCGCACTCGCCTGTTCCGGCACCAGACCCTTGGTTGAGATGGCCGCCTCAAGAGCGTCCTGGTTGACTGTGACAGGGCTCGTTGAATGTACGCCCGCCAGCACTCGTTGCTCCCGCTCCAGTTGGAGGCGAGTGGTGTAGCGAGCCTCGCCGGGCAGAGCCCGAAATCGCACATGACCTTCACCATTGATCAAGTCGGTCGGGTTGGAAAGGACCTGGGTGAGCTCGTCGGTGGTGAGAGTGACGCCATCTGGGAGGGCCACGGCGTCCCGGGTGGCGGGGGGGAGAAGAGCGATGGCTTCCCCTGAGTGGACGGCAGCGGCCAAGATCTGGCCGGTGGCACCGTCCAACTCGGCTGAGCTGGCCCCATCGGGATACAA
>JANMST010000345.1:0-2531 GCA_031389635.1 Acidimicrobiia bacterium
CGCCGATCTCGAGCTTCGACGAACGGTCACGGCTCCCAGCGGCCGGGCCATCACAGGTTTCGTGGCGGTCGGTCTGGCGGTGGCTCTGGCTCTGGTCTTCTTCGTCGCCCCGATCGCTTCCGGTGATCCCGATGGGCTCGAGCGGGTGGCGATCGATCAGGGCTTCTCGGCTAAGGCTCAGGACCATCCAATCGGGGGACCTCTGGAGGACTACGGAGTGAGCGGTCTCGAGGGCGAGCGCCTCGGCACCATGTTGGCCGGGGCCATCGGAGTTGTGGTTGTGTTCGGTCTAGGCCTCGGGTTGGTCGCGGTGCTGCGAAGACGCCGCACCGCGTGAGTGGGGCCCACGCTCACGCCCTCCACTACCACGGGCACAGTCCGCTCCATCGCGCCGCCCCGCAGGTAAAGCTCGCCGGCCTGTTTCTCTTTGTCCTGGCGGTGGTGACGACACCGCCGGTAGCAGTCTGGGCATTCAGCATCTATGCCGCCATATTGGTGGCCCTGGTGGGGATGGCTTCCATTCCTCCCCGGTTCTTCCTCACCCGGTTGTCGATCGATCTCCCATTCGTCTTGTTTGCTTTCCTTCTCCCATTCGTCGGCGAGGGCCCTCGGGTCGACCTCGGGTTTCTCTCGCTTTCTACCGCGGGTTTGCTGGGAGCATGGAACATCCTGGTGAAGGCCACACTGGGGGCCGGGGCGTCGGTGCTTTTGGCTGCCACGACCGAGGTCAGCGACATCATCACGGGCCTTCGCAAGCTGAAGGTCCCGATCGTGTTGACCGCGATTGCCGCCTTCATGATCCGCTATCTGGATGTGATCGCTGGAGAGATGAGACGGACCCGGATCGCGATGACGGCCCGCGGCTACGACCCATCCTGGATCGCCCAGATACGCCCATTGGCGACAGCCGCCGGCGCGCTCTTCATCCGCTCATATGAGCGGGGGGAGAGGGTCCATCAAGCGATGCTGGCTCGTGGCTTCGTCGGAGAGTTTCCGACTGGATTCGACGACCAAGCAGATTCCGCTCGGTGGTGGCCGGCCATGACGCCGGTGCTGCTGGCCTGGGTGACGATGATCACGGCGACCATTGTCACGTGAGAGCCCAAATGTCATGAGTGCATTGTCTATTTCGGGACTGTCGTTCGCCTATCCGGACGGAACCCAAGCTGTCAATGGCGTCGACCTCGAGGTTGAGACAGGTGAACGAGTGGCGGTGCTTGGTCCCAACGGCGCCGGCAAGACGTCGTTGCTCCTGCTGTTGATCGGCGTTCTCGAGGCGCAGGCCGGATCGATCGAGATCGGAGGGCTGCGGCTCGAGTCGACCAGTCTCGGCGAGATCCGGCGACGGCTCGGGCTCGTCTTTCAGGACCCCGACGACCAACTGTTCATGCCCACAGTCGAAGAAGACGTGGGCTTCGGCCCGGCCAACCTCGGTATGCGCGGTCCCGAATTGAGACTGAGGGTGAAGGAAGCCCTCGAAGCAGTCGGTGAAGCCGATTTGGCTGAGCGGGCTCCCCATCACCTGTCCGGCGGGGAGCGGCGGCGAGTGTCGATCGCGACCGTGCTCGCCATGAACCCCGAAATCCTGGTGCTCGATGAACCTACCTCGAATCTCGATCCGGCCGGGCGGCGGGAACTGGTCGCTCTGCTCGCCGGCATGGAAGCCTGTCAGGTGGTGGTAACCCATGATCTTCCGTTTGCCCTCGAGTTGTGCCCGAGATCGGTGATCTTGGACGGTGGCAAAGTCGTCGCCGACGGTCCCACCTCAGTCCTGATGGCCGATCGAGAACTGATGAGCCGCCATCGGCTCGAACTTCCGTATGGCTTCGACCCTGCCAACATCCGGCGTCGTTGAGACAATATGAGCTGATCCTGGCCGGCGTTTGCGTCGGCGCTGTCATCTGGCCCGGCCTCTTCGGTTCGCGTCCCCGCCGGGGGATCGTGTTTCTGGGGGCTGTGGGGGCGCTGGTGGCGCAACTGGTGATCGAAGGGTTCCGCTGGCAGATGATCCCGCTCTACATCGTTGGGGTCGGACTCGGAGTCGGTGATCTGGTCTCAATCGAAAGGACCTTGCCGTGGTGGCGCCGAGTGTCTCGACCGGCCCTAGGTCTGGTTGGGATAGGAATGATGGCCCTGTTGCCGACCGTTCTCCCGGTCCCCGAGCTTCCGGACCCGAGCGGCCCGTTGGCGATCGGGACGATGAGCGCAGAGCTGACGTTCCCCGATCGTCTCGAGCAGTACGGACCTCAACCTGACACCACCCCGCGGCGGATCATGGTCCAGGTCTGGTATCCGGCTGAAGTTCCCGACGGTGTTGAGCCTGGCCCATGGACGAACGATGTCGAGGTGATCGGCCCGGCGATGGCGCGCCGGCTGGGATTCCCCGGCTTCTTCCTGTCCCACACTCGCTACAGCCAGAGCCATTCCTTTGAAAGTGCGACTCCACTGTCGGGGCTCTTTCCTCTGGTGATGTACTCACATGGCTGGACAGGCTTTCGGACCATCGCCGTCAATCAAGCCGAATCGCTGGC